>CAILUH010000072.1 GCA_903837335.1 uncultured beta proteobacterium
GCGGATTTTTCTGGCCTGACCCGTGATCGACATTATGGCAATGGACGCCTGGGTAGCCGTGGTTTTATTTGTATTGATACCGGAGGCTTTGAGCCTGTTGCTAAAACCGGCATCGTCGCTGAGATGGCCAAGCAAACTAAGCAAGCGGTTGCTGAAGCAGATGTAGTCATTTTTTTGGTGGATGGACGTTTAGGTTTGGCGCCTCAAGATCGGGTGATTGCCGATTTCTTGCGCAAAACCGGTCGGCCAATTGTTTTAGCAGTAAATAAAACCGAGGGCATGTCGGCGGGTGTAGTCACCGCCGACTTCCATGAGCTCGGTCTTGGTGATCCCGTACCGATTTCTTCAGCCCATGGCGAAGGTGTCCGCAGCTTAATTGAAGATGCGCTAGATGAGTTGGGTGTACCTGAAGAGGATGATGAGCAAGAAATCCTGGGCGCCGATAAGCCTCTGAAGATTGCTGTTGTTGGACGTCCTAATGTAGGTAAGTCGACGCTGATCAATAAATTGATTGGCGAAGAGCGTGTGATTGCTTTTGATCAACCCGGCACCACCCGTGATGCAATTGAAGTGCCGTTTGAACGCGATGGCCGCCCCTATATTTTGATTGATACAGCGGGCTTGCGCCGCCGCGGTAAAGTATTTGAAGCGATTGAAAAATTTTCAGTCGTAAAAACCTTGCAAGCCATTGCCGATGCTAATGTGGTGATCTTAATGCTGGATGCCCAGCAAGATATTTCTGAACAAGATGCCCATATTGCTGGTTTTATTGTCGAAGCTGGCAGAGCCTTGGTGGTAGCCGTGAATAAATGGGATGGCGTCGATGCTTATGTGAAAGAGCGCTGCCGTTTAGAAATTGCGCAAAAACTGCGCTTTCTCGATTTCGCTAATGTGCATACGATTTCTGCGCGGAAGGGCTTTGGTCTAAAAGAACTTTTCAAGGACGTTGATGCGGCATATAAAGCAGCTACGACGAAGATGCCAACCCCCCGTTTAACCCGAATTTTGATTGAGGCTATTGAGCATCAGCAGCCCAAACGGGTAGGAATGGGGCGCCCTAAAATGCGTTATGCCCATCAAGGGGGCATGAATCCGCCAATTGTGATTATTCATGGCACCGGCCTCTCGGGCGTTACAGACAGCTATAAACGCTTCTTAGAGGGGCGATTTAGGGAGGTATTTGGCCTTCGCGGCACGCCAATGCGGATTGAATTACGCACCAATCGTAACCCTTACGTGGATGATGACAAAAAGAAGAAGCGATAATATGATTCTGTTTTGAGTTTGAAAAAATCAAGACTCCCATTAGCGCTTAAAGGAGCGGTATGAATAACAATAAAAGTCAGATGTTGCAAGATCCTTTTCTGAATGTTCTTCGTAAAGAGCATGTGCCAGTTTCCATTTATCTTGTGAATGGCATTAAATTACAAGGCAATATTGATTCGTTCGATCAGTATGTGATTTTGCTGCGCAATACAGTGACGCAAATGGTTTACAAACATGCGGTTTCGACAATCGTACCTTCACGTGCAGTTACTTTTCGCCTAGACGAGGAAGAGACCTCTGCATAAAACCAGTATTGATGCTGTGCGAGCTGTGCTGGTCGGAGTTGATACTGGCTTAGCTGATTTTCCCGATAGCATGGCAGAACTTGCTCTATTGGTTGAAAGCGCAGGAACTTTGCCCGTGGCTAACGTCATTGGGCGGCGCGGTAAAACCGATCCTGCATTATTTATTGGTTCTGGTAAGGTGAATGAACTCAAGCGCATCCTAGAAGAGCAAGATGCCGAAGTAGCCATTTTTAATCACCCCTTATCACCAAGTCAGCAGCGCAATTTAGAGCGTCACTTAGGTCGCCACGTGCTCGATCGAACGGGTTTGATTTTAGATATATTTGCTCAGCGAGCCCAAAGTCATGTGGGTAAAACACAAGTTGAGCTTGCGCATGTGCGTTACCGCATGTCTCGCTTAGTCAGGGCTTGGAGTCACTTAGAGCGTCAAAAGGGTGGTATTGGCTTACGGGGAGGTCCGGGCGAAACCCAAATGGAATTAGATCGGCGGATGTTGGCAACCCGGGCTAAACGACTTGAACTTGAATTAGCGAAGTTACAACGGCAACAACGTACCCAGCGTCGCTCACGCAGTCGCAAAGAAGTTTTCTCGGTATCGCTAGTGGGTTATACCAATGCTGGCAAATCTACATTATTTAATGCCTTAACAAAGGCGGGCGCTTATGCGGCCGATCAATTATTTGCCACCCTCGATACCACGTCACGCAAAGTACATCTGCGTGAGACGGGTTCAATTGTGGTATCGGATACGGTGGGTTTTATCCGGGATTTACCCCATCAACTAGTAGAAGCTTTTCAAGCTACCTTAGATGAAACAATTCATGCCGATTTGATTTTGCACGTCATTGATGCTGCCAGTTTAGTTTCCCGTGAACAAAAGACTGAGGTTGAGCAGGTTTTACAAGAAATTGGGGCTGCCGATATTCCCCGTCTGGAAATAATGAATAAGATTGATTTAATGCCGGATACCTTTAGCCATGGGCCTATTGTCAAGAGGGATAATAAGGGACTGCCAAGCCAAATTTTCCTTTCCGCTCAGGCTGGCTTGGGCCTTGACTTACTCCGGAGCGCTTTAGGCGAATATGCCCAATTGGCTGATAGAATTAGGGCTCAAGATGACCGAGCCAAAAATCACACTAATGCCACTGATTTATTAGCTCCTTTAACTGATCGACCTGACTCTGCAGAATTTATTCCTCTCCCTTCCCGTAGCTATTCGCCACACAATGCGTAAATTGCTTGCGCTTTTTTCAGTAAAAGACCCAGGCTGGGGTAATAGCAGCAATGGTAATGAGGCCAAAGGCTCGGGCGATGGGAAATCTCTACCCACTGGCGAAACTAAACCTTCCGCAGGAGATGCTGCGCCCGGAAATGGGCCGGAAAAAGTCCCTGAAAATACCCCAGCAGCAAGACCGCCGGCGCGACCTAGCGATGGCCCGCCTGATCTTGATGAACTCTGGCGTGATTTTAATAATCGCCTCAATAATTTCTTTGGTGGCAAAAAAGGGCCTAAAAACCCAGCAAACAATTCAGCCAATCAGTCGCCGAATAATGCGCCATTCAATAAACCTGCTAATAATGGCGGCGGTGGAAATACCCAGACACCCTTTAACTTTAATTTCAATAATCCCTTTTCTAGCAAAATGAGTTTTGGATTTATTGCGGCTGGCGCTGTTTTATTTTGGCTATTAAGTGGCTTCTTTATTATTCAAGAGGGTCAAGCCGGCGTGATTCTTACCTTTGGCAAGTACAGCTATACCGCTGGGCCCGGCATTAACTGGCGTATGCCTTGGCCAATTCAGGCGCAAGAAATTGTTAATTTATCGGGAGTACGCTCGGTTGAAGTAGGGCGTCCAGTCTTAATTAAGTCGACCAATTTAAAAGATGCGTCGATGCTTACTGAAGACGAAAACATTATTGATGTCAAATTCGCCGTGCAATATCGGTTAAAAAATCCGACTGATTATTTATTTAATAATCGTAATCCGGATATTGCTGTCACACAGGCTGCTGAGACGGCAATTCGGGAAATTGTGGGCCGTAGCAAAATGGATACCGTGCTCTATGAGGGGCGTGAAAAAATTGCCATTGACCTCGCGATTTCTATCCAAAAAATCTTAGATAGCTATAAAAGTGGTATTTATATTACTAGTGTGACGGTACAAAATGTACAGCCCCCTGAGCAAGTTCAGGCTGCCTTTGATGATGCTGTGAAAGCCAGTCAAGATGCTGAACGCTTGAAGAGTGAAGGCCAAGCTTATGCGAACGATATTATTCCGCGGGCTAAAGGTACTGGTGCACGTTTACTCCAAGAAGCTGAGGGTTATAAAGCCAGAGTAATTGCTACAGCCGATGGCGATGCCTCGCGCTTTAAACAAATATTGACTGAATATGCGAAGGCGCCTCAAGTCACACGTGATCGGATGTATATCGACACGATGAAGGAAGTCTATAGCAATGTTACTAAAGTATTAGTCGATACCACTAAGAGTAATAGCCTCTTGTATTTACCCCTAGATAAAATTGCTGCGCAAGTAAGCGCTGAAAGTGCTCAGGCTGCCGCAGCTACACCTAATAGCAGTATGGGCTCAGGTTCGGTGGGTAGTTCAACCGGTGTGCCTACTTTGCCAGCTACAGGCTCGGTTACGGTATCGCCGATTCAGCCTTCAACTACTAGCCCAGCGTCTGTTGGTGGTTCTGGCACCACTTCGGTTGATAAACGCGATGGTCTACGTAGTCGCGATCGGGACGCACGCTAATGAATATGAATCGGATTCTAGCCTCTTTAATTGGCCTCATTGCCATTATTTATTTGTTGGCTTCGAGTATTTTTATTGTTGACCAACGGCAGTTTGCAGTGGTGTTTTCTTTTGGCCAAATTGTGCGGGTGATTCAAGAGCCAGGCTTGCAGTTAAAGTTCCCCGCACCATTCGAGAACGTGCGCTTTTTCGATCGGCGTATTTTAACTATCGATAATCCTGAGGCTGAGCGCTTTATTACCTCGGAAAAGAAAAACCTCTTAGTTGATTCTTATGTGAAGTGGCGCATTGTTGATCCCCGTAAGTTTTTTGTCAGCTTTAGGGGTGATGAAAGTTTAGCCGTCGATCGCCTGAATCAGTTGGTGCGTTCAGCACTCAATGAAGAGTTTACGAAGCGTACGGTACGCGAACTCATTTCCGAGCAACGCGAACAAGTCATGCAGGGCATTCGCAAGAAAGTAGCCGATGATTCTGCCGATATTGGCGTTGAAATTGTTGACGTACGATTAAAGCGCGTCGATTTATTGGCTGAAATTAGCGATTCAGTGTATCGACGCATGGAAGCAGAACGCAAACGCGTGGCCAATGAATTGCGTTCGACAGGTGCTGCTGAGTCGGATAAAATTCGTGCCGATGCAGAGCGCCAAAGGGACGTCATTTTGGCTGAGTCTTATCGGGATGCGCAAAAAATTAAGGGCGCTGGCGATGCGAAGGCGACAGCTTTGTATGCGGAAGCATTTGGACGAGATTCCCAATTTGCCCAGTTTTATCGCAGTCTGGAGGCATACCGCAGCTCTTTCAAGGATAAGAAAGACCTGATGGTGGTTGAGCCCAACGGCGAGTTCTTTAAGTTTTTACATAAAAAGAGCCAATAAGACGACCTACTCTCTAAGGCCTCAAAGGCCGAAGACGCTGAGTTTGATGAGATTCCCCTGCATTGCCCATTGTCAAGCGTCAAGCGTAGTTGAGCCATAATTAGGCATGAACCGCTGGTTATTACCTGAAGATATTGCTGATATTTTGCCTGCTGAGGCCGCCAAAGTAGAGGCTTTGCGTCGCCTCTTGCTCGATTTATATCAATCCTATGGCTATGAATTGGTGACCCCACCATTAATTGAGTTTCTGGATTCTCTATTAACGGGTACGGGCTCTGACCTCAATTTACAGACTTTTAAATTAGTTGACCAATTGTCGGGACGTACCCTTGGTTTGCGGGCCGATATGACGCCTCAAGTAGCGCGCATTGACGCCCATTTATTAAATCGTAGCGGGGTAACTCGACTTTGTTATGCGGGCTCGGTTGTTCATGCCCGCGCGAGCATTACCAGCTCCTCTCGAGAAGAGTTGCAGGTGGGCGCTGAAATTTATGGTTGCACTAGCTTGAATGCCGATTTTGAAGCAATTTCATTGTTACTACAAACACTACGTTTAGCAGGATTAGAACGTGTTTATCTTGATTTATCGCATGCGGGTGTATTGGCTGGCATATTGGCAGATGTGGCGCTTGCGCCAGAGCAAATGGAAACCTTATATGGCTTGTTGCAAACAAAGGATCGCCCTAGTTTGGCAACGTGGTCCCAAGCCCTTCCCGCCGATTGTGCTAACGCATTGCTGGCATTAACGCATTTGAATGGACCGAGTAGCGAGGTTTTAAAAAAGGCTCGCCAGGGTGAGTTTGCTTTGCCAAATAATCTCAAGGTACAGGAATCGTTATTGCAATTAGAAGCGTTGCTGACCTCGATCGCTGAGCTTGAGCCTGCCACTGAAATTAGCATTGATTTAGCCGATTTGCGGGGCTATCAATACCACACCGGGGTGATGTTCGCTGCTTATATTGCCGACTTAGCGCAGCCAATTGCGCGCGGGGGTCGTTATGATCAAGTTGGTGCTGCTTTTGGCCGGGCGCGTCCGGCTACCGGTTTCTCACTCGATTTGTTAACCTTGGCAAGTCTTTCTAAAGCGTCAGCCTTGCGACTGGCGATTCGCGCCCCTTGGGTGAATGACTCAGCTTTAGAGGCGCAAATCATGCAATTACGCCAAGCAGGAGAAGTCGTGATTCAGGTCAAGGAAGGGGAAGCATTTGTAAGTACCCAATATCGCTTTGATCGAGAATTAGTCCAGCAGGGTAAAAACTGGGTAGTGACGCCATTAAGGTCGGTAAAATAGCCCGTCTTGATCAAATTTGGATTAACTATGTCTCAGCAGCAAAGTAAGCAAAATCCCAACCAAACCAGCTCAGCCAAGCGCGGGCGGAATGTAGTAGTGATAGGCACTCAATGGGGTGATGAGGGTAAAGGCAAGGTAGTTGACTGGCTTACTGATCATGCTGCGGGAGTAGTCCGCTTTCAAGGCGGCCACAATGCTGGTCACACTTTAATCATCGGTAATAAAAAAACGATTTTGCGTTTAATTCCTTCGGGCATCATGCATCCGCAGGTCATTTGCTATATCGGCAATGGTGTGGTGTTGTCACCCGAAGCGCTCTTTAAAGAAATTGGTGAGCTTGAGGCCGCCGGATTAAATGTTTGCGATCGTCTGCGTATTTCTGAGGCAGCGACTTTAATTTTGCCGTATCACGTTGCAATTGATAATGCCCGTGAGAAAAAACGGGGGGCAGCCAAAATTGGCACTACCGGACGTGGCATTGGTCCCGCGTATGAAGATAAAGTCGCTCGCCGTGCCCTGCGTGTACAAGATTTGTTTTACCCCGAAAAATTTGCTGCTCAATTGCGTGAAAATTTGGAATATCACAATTTTGTTTTAACTAATTATTATGGCGCTAGTCCGGTTGATTTTCAGACTACTTTAGATGAAGCTATGGCTTATGCTGCGCGAATTAAGCCGATGGTCACCGACGTATCTAGTGCTTTATATGCAGCAGAACAAGCGGGACAAAATTTATTATTTGAAGGCGCTCAGGGCACACTACTCGATATTGATCACGGAACTTATCCCTATGTGACTTCGAGTAACTGTGTGGCAGGCAATGCTGCCGCAGGTTCTGGAGTAGGACCTGATTCCTTGCAATATATATTAGGTATCACTAAAGCCTATTGCACCCGAGTAGGCGCAGGACCATTTCCTAGTGAACTTTATGATTTCGATAACCCCGCAAAGCAAGATCCCGTTGGCATCCGCTTAGCTGAAGTGGGTAAAGAGTTTGGCTCGGTTACTGGGAGACCAAGAAGAACAGGTTGGCTTGATGCGGCTGCTTTAAAGCGCTCGATTCAGATTAATGGCCTAACAGGTCTATGCATTACTAAATTAGATGTGCTCGATGGTCTGGAGCAGTTGCGCTTATGTGTGGGTTATCGCTTGGAGGGCAAAGAGCTGGACGTATTACCTCGGGGCGCTGAAGCCGTCGCTTTATGTGAGCCCATTTATGAGGATTTTCCAGGCTGGCAAGATAGCACTGTAGGCATTCAAGAATGGGACCGCTTGCCTATTCAAGCACAACACTTTTTACGCCGCATTGAAGCGGTAGCTGGCAAGCCCATTGCCATGGTTTCAACCGGGCCAGAACGGGATGAAACCATTTTGGTGCAACATCCATTTGAAGCGACGAATTAAACGGTATTGTGTAATTTATAGGCTATTTTTATATTAGATTTATTTAAAGGTTTTTATCATGACTGTACGTATTAACTGTTCTGGCTTGCAGGTTGCCGATTCGCTTTACCATTTTATTGAAGACAAAGTATTGCCTGAACTGCACATTAATAGCGCTGACTTTTGGCAGGGCTTTGCAGCAATTGTTAAAGACTTAACCCCAATTAATGATGCATTGCTGGCGAAGCGTGATCGGATCCAGCTTGATTTAGATCAATGGCATCGCGCTAATCCAGGCCCAATTAAAGATATGCCTGCGTACCGACAGTATTTGAAAGAAATTGGTTATATAGATGAGGTACCCGCTAATACAATAGCGACTACTCAGAACGTCGATGATGAACTTGCACTCCAAGCCGGACCTCAGCTCGTTGTTCCTGTGCTCAATGCGCGCTATGCTTTAAATGCAGCCAATGCCCGTTGGGGTTCTTTGTACGATGCGCTATACGGCACAGATGTTTTGTCTGAAGAGGACGGCGCTACCAAAGGTAAAGCATTTAATCCCATTCGTGGCGCTAAGGTGGTTGCCTATGCTCGTCAGTTTTTAGATCAGGCCGCACCTTTACTTAAAGCCTCTTATAGCGATGTGGTGGCATATACCGTGGTCGACAATAAACTGGCGGTAAAGTTAACAGATGGCAGCACAACTGGCTTGGTTGATGAGAAACAATTTGTTGGTTACCAAGGCGAAACTTCTGCACCTTCATCGATTTTGCTGCGCAATAATGGTATTCATATTGATATTGAAATTGATAAGACGAAGACCATCGGTAAGAATGATTTAGCCGGGGTAAATGATGTTGTACTTGAAGCTGCTCTCTCAACTATTCTGGATTTAGAGGATTCAGTTGCGGTTGTTGACGCGGATGACAAAGTGCTCGCTTATGAAAACTGGTTGGGCATTCTCAAGGGAACCTTAGTTGAAGAGGTCAGTAAAGGCGGTAAAACGTTTACCCGCAGACTCAATCCCGATCGTATCTATAAAGCCGGTATTGGCGCAGTAAATGCAAAAGATGGCTTGGTGACATTGCATGGCCGATCACTATTATTCCTGCGTAACGTTGGCCACCTGATGACAAATCCTGCCATCATCACTAGTGAAGGTAAGGAAATTTACGAAGGTATCTTAGATGCAGTCGTGACAGTATTGATTGCTTTGTATGATATTAATCGCCCAGCAGCGCAAGCGATTGGTAATACCCGTAAAGGTTCTGTATATATTGTTAAGCCAAAAATGCACAGCCCAGAAGAAGTCGCATTTGCCAGCGAGCTCTTTAGCCGTGTTGAAAAATTACTTGGCTTGCCAGAGAACACAGTCAAATTAGGCATCATGGATGAAGAACGGCGCATGAGCGTCAATATTAAAGCTGCGATTGCTGCAGCTGGAGCACGCGTTGCTTTTATTAATACTGGCTTCTTAGATCGTACTGGCGATGAAATTCATACTGGGATGTATGGCGGTGCCATGGTACGCAAAGGGAAGATGAAGGTCGGCAAATGGTTCAATGCGTACGAGCGCCGCAATGTATTGGCTGGCTTAGATTGTGGACTACGCGGTCGTGCACAGATTGGCAAAGGCATGTGGCCCGCACCCGATCTCATGCGAGAAATGGTCGAACAAAAAATCGCCCACCCGCAATCGGGCGCCAATACGGCCTGGGTACCTTCACCTACAGCTGCTACCTTGCATGCCATGCACTATCACCAAGTCAACGTGGCGAAAATCCAAGAAGACATGGAGAAAAAAGATACTGCTGCTGAGTATGATGCCTTAATGGATGATCTTTTGACTGTGCCAATTGCGCTTTATCCCGATTGGACTAAAGAAGAGATTCGCGAGTCGCTTTATAACAATTGCCAAGGCATTTTAGGTTATGTGGTTCGTTGGATTGACCAAGGTGTTGGTTGCTCTAAGGTGCCTGATATTTACAACATCGGTTTGATGGAAGATCGCGCGACATTACGCATCTCCAGTCAGTTTATTGCCAATTGGCTCCTGCACAAAATTGTGACTGTAAATGATGTTAATAAAGCCTTGCAACGGATGGCTGGCACTGTTGATATGCAAAATGCAGGTGATCCCCTTTACAAGCCAATGATGCCAAATTACAAAGATTCATTCGCATTTCAGGCGGCAAGTGATTTGATCTTTAAAGGACTCGGGCAGCCTAATGGTTACACTGAGCCGTTACTGCATGCTTGGCGTAGGAAAGTAAAAGGGGTATAAATTGCTGGAGTTGGCATCCAGTCGCCTAGATGGAAAAGAGTCGTGAGTGGGGCGCTAGGAAAGCAGGGAATAGTGGTGCCCAGGAAGGGACTCGAACCCCCACAACCTTACGATCGCCAGCACCTGAAGCTGGTGCGTCTACCAATTTCGCCACCTGGGCAATGGGCTCTATTATAGAGGGTAACCAGTTATTTTTGCCCTAATCTTGATTTGAAAGAAATGCATGTTGAAAGTAAGCAAGCGTAAGACTGAAGCTTCAGTGCAACGTGAGGCCGATCGGGTTGGCACAGTACAAGGTCATCGTGATGGTTTTGGCTTTGTAATACCTGATGATGGTGGCGAAGATATCTTTTTATCGGAGCGTGAAATGTCGCGTGTGATGCATGGCGACCGCGTTAACGTCAAAGTGCTTGGGGTCGATCGTCGAGGTCGACCTGAGGGGCAAATTGTTGAAGTGCTGGTGCATGCTAACCGCCTCGTTATTGGGCGCTTACTGAATGAAAACGGGGTTTTAATTGTGGCGCCAGAAGATATGCGAATTGGCCATGATATTTTGATTCCGCCAAAAGGCCAGGGCGATGCCAAGTTAGGCCAAGTGGTCAGCGTAGAAATTATTGACTACCCCGATAGTTATCGGCAAGCAGTAGGGCGCGTGGTTGAGGTATTGGGTGAAATTGATGATCCGGGTATGGAAATTGAAATTGCAGTTCGTAAGTATGGGGTGCCGCATGAATTTTCTGCTGCTGTTATCAAAGAAGCCGCTGCGTTGCCTGACGGTGTACTGCAAGCTGACTTAGAAGGCCGAGTTGATTTGCGCGACATACCATTAGTGACGATTGATGGTGCTGATGCGCGCGATTTTGACGATGCTGTGTACTGCGAGCCGACCCTGTTTGGAAAGTCAAAAGCCTGGCGCTTAATTGTGGCAATTGCAGATGTTTCGCATTATGTTAAGCCTGACCGCGCCCTTGATGATGAAGCTTTGTTACGCGCTACCTCGGTATATTTTCCGCGCCGTGTGATTCCGATGTTGCCAGAGAAAATTTCGAATGGCTTATGCTCATTAAACCCTGGGGTAGATCGTTTATGTATGGTGTGTGATGCCGTAATCGATTTACAGGGAATTGTTTTAGCTTATCAGTTTTATCCAGCGGTAATGCATTCAGCACAGCGTTTTACATACGATACGGTGTGGGAAATTTTAAGTAATTCGAAAGGGCCTGAAGCTGCTCGATTTGCTGCCTTTTGTACTGAATTAAGTAACTTATATCATCTGTATAAGATTCTTGATGCAGCGCGTGAGCGTCGCGGAGCGATTAATTTTGAAACGACTGAAACACAAATTATTAGCAATGAATTAGGAAAAATTTTACGGATTGAGCCCCGCATTCGTAATGAAGCCCATAAAGTCATTGAAGAATGTATGTTGGTTGCTAATGTCTGTGCTGCCGATTTACTGGCGCAGAATAATCATCATAGTTTGTACCGCGTGCATGAAGAGCCTTCTGCAGAAAAACTAGCCACCTTAAGGCAAGCTTTGCGTACCTCAGCCCTTAGCTTAACGGGGGGCGATAAACCTCAGCCCAAAGACTTTGCTCGCTTAATTAAGGAAATTAAACCGCGGCCTGACTCAATGATGCTGCAATCGTCAGTTTTACGTTCCATGCAACAAGCAGTTTATCAACCTGATAATGCCGGGCATTTTGGTTTGTCTTATCCTGCTTATGCCCACTTTACCAGTCCCATTCGGCGCTATCCCGATTTATTGACGCATCGGGCGATCAAAGCGATTTTGCAGAAAAAAACCTATCACCCAACCTTGCCGGAACGGGTACCGCTGAATCTCACCTTACCTCGCAAAGGTACTGCACGGGCGAATGCTGTGGCTGCTAAAAAATCGCATGGTGAGGCAGTGCAATCGCGCTTAGAGGCTAAAGGGATTAAAGGGCCTAAGGGCGCACAAGGTGATAAGGGCGCTAAGGGGCAGCACTTGAGTTTGCCAGTTTGGGGGCAGTTAGGGGTCCATTGCTCTGCTAACGAGCGCCGTGCTGACGAAGCTTCGCGCGACGTTGAGGCTTGGCTGAAATGCTATTACATGCGTGATCATTTAGGGCAAGAATATGCCGGCACGATTACTGGTGTAGCCAATTTTGGTTTATTTATTCAACTTGAAAACCTCTTCGTTGAGGGTATGGTTCATGTGACTGAATTAGGCGGTGATTATTTTCAATATGATGAGGCTCGTCAAGAATTACGTGGCGAGCGCACGGGTATTCGCCATCGCCTAGGAGATCGACTACACGTATTAGTTAGTCGGGTGGATTTAGATGCGCGCAAAATTGAATTTAGTTTAGTGAAATCGATTGGCGCTGAGGGCGGTGGTTCGCGCACGCGCAATGTAATTTTGGCTGCAGATTCTGGCCGTCCCAATAAAAAAGCGGCTTCGAAGAAAACGCGTCCCGATAGCAAGGCACCAGTAAAAGGGGCTCAGACTAGCGCAACTAGCGGAGCCACTACCGGTAGTAACGGCCAACCTTCTGCGAAGAAGAGTGGGAAGCACAAAGCAAAAGCCCGTGGCGCCCATAAACAGGCTGGTAATAAGCCACCCGTGCGCAAAGGCAAGCGTAAGTGAAAAATATCGTTTTGGGTTTTCATGCAATTCAAACGCGCTTACGTTTAGATGCACAAAGCTTACGTGCAGTCTATTACGATCCTGCGCGGCGTGATCGCCGTATGGGTGATTTTTTAAAACAAGCAACGCCATTATTAGGTGATCGTTTGCATTCTGCGAATTCCGAGCGTTTACATAGCTTAGCAGGGCATGATCGGCACCAAGGCCTAGTGGCGCTAGCAGACAAAATGACAGTGGCGAGAACATTACCGGAATTAGTCGATGGTATCGAGGGGCCAGCTTTGCTATTAGTTTTGGATGGCGTTACCGATCCCCATAATTTAGGCGCCTGTTTGCGGGTGGCAGATGGCGCAGGGGTACACGGGGTTGTTGTACCCAAAGACCGTTCGGCGCACGTAAATGCGACGGTTACTAAAGTTGCCAGCGGTGCAGCTGAGGTAGTACCTTTAATTCCAGTAACAAATTTAGCGCGCAGTATGAAAGAGCTAAAGGAAATGGGTATTACCTTAATTGGTACCGATGAAGCGGCCGAGTTATCCATTTATGATCTTGATTTAACTGGCCCAATTGGCGTCGTGATGGGCGCTGAAGGTGATGGTATGCGGCGACTGACGCGTGAAAACTGTGACCAGTTGGTCCGTATTCCAATGCAGGGTGTGGTCGAAAGCTTAAATGTTTCTGTCGCCAGCGGGGTTTGTTTATTTGAGGCCGTAAGACAACGCTTGGCTGCTATTTAAGTAATTGTTCTAATTTTTCAATATCGCTGCAGAAGCTACGAATCCCTTCGGCAAGTTTTTCAGTCGCCATCGCATCATTATTCAGTTGTAAACGAAATGCGGCTTCTGCTGTATTGAGTTCATGAGACGGCAAGTCCTTGCCATCGTCAGTATTTAACTGGCGAACAACGGCAGTTGAACTACCTTGTAAATTGCTGAGTAATTCTGGACTAATGGTTAAAAGATCACACCCAGCTAACTCAATGATTTGTCCAATATTTCGAAAGCTTGCACCCATCACTTCAGTTTTGATACCAAATTGTTTGTAATAGCGGTAAATGCGTTTTACAGAATTGACCCCAGGATCGCTGGCGCCACCATGCGTGGCATCATCCCAGTTTGACCCTAAGCGGGCTTTATGCCAATCTGTAATGCGCCCGACAAAGGGAGAAATCAGCGTTGCCTTTGCTTGGCCACAAGCCGCTGCCTGAATTAAAGAAAACAATAAGGTCATATTGCAGTGAATACCTTCAGCTTCTAATTCTTTAGCTGCTTGAATGCCTTCCCAAGTAGCCGCTAATTTGATTAATACGCGCTCTTGATTGATACCTTGTTTTGCATAAAGCGTAATCAGGTCACGCGCTTTGGCAATCGTTGCGCTGGTATCAAATGAGAGCCGCGCATCCACTTCGGTAGAGACCCGGCCGGGCACTATTTGTAAAATTTCTAAGCCAAAGGCGACTAATACATGGTCCATCAGTTCAGTGGCGCTAGCGTGAGGATGCGCTTGTTTTACGCCCTGAACTAAATCAGCATAAGCAGTTTGTTGGACCGCTTTAAGTATTAAAGAGGGGTTGGTAGTCGCATCTTGCGGCTGAAATTGTCGCATCCGCGCAAAATCGCCGGTATCCGCTACTACGGTAGTGTACTGCTTCAGTTGATCAAGGGCATTCATCGGTATTTATCTTCTTTTGTCATATCATAATGAATTCAGATGGGGAGCTGACGTGAATCCAGAGGAATTAAAACGGTTGGTGGCGCAAGCCGCTTGTGACGAGGTCTTAAAACTACCTCCTGGCCAGTGCTTGGGTATTGGCACTGGCTCGACAGCCAACTGGTTTATTGATTTGTTAGCACCCCATCAGGGCCACTTTGCCGGGGTTGTTTCTAGCTCAATGGCTAGTACACAACGTCTCATCCAGCGGGGTTTTTATGTCCTTGATACGAATCAAGTGACCGATTTACCGGTTTATGTCGATGGCGCGGATGAAATTAACCCCGCAGGCCACATGATTAAAGGCGGCGGCGGTGCGTTAACCCGTGAAAAAATTATTGCGGCAATGGCTAAGCGCTTTATTTGTATTTGTGATGCTTCTAAGCAAGTGGCTGTATTGGGGCAGTTTCCATTACCGCTTGAAATTATCCCTTTGGCACAGCCTTATGTGATGCGGATGGTTGCTACTTTAGGTGGTGAAGGACATTTGCGCATGGTTGGCACGACCGGCCAACCTTTTATTACTGATAACGGCGGCTGGATTTTGGATGTGCGCGGACTGTCGATTACGCAACCTGTACAACTAGAGGCCAAGATCAATCAAATCCCTGGAGTCATAAGTGTGGGGCTCTTCGCCCAACGGAAGGCTGATTTACTTTTGGTCAGTAATGCTACTGGGGTGGAGGCGGTGGTACATACCCAGTAGCCATATCCGCACCATCTTCAAAGAAATGTTTTTCAGCTTGCTTTAAGAGGTATTGGCGTGCGCGTGCATCAACCATATTGAGGCGATTTTCATTTATCAGCATGGTTTGATGTTTAAGCCAACCAGCCCAGGCTTCTTTTGACACTTGTTGCCAAATGCGCTTGCCTAATTCGCCGGGTAAGGGGGCAAAATCAAGACCTTCAGCTTCTTTATTCAGTTTGATGCATTGAACCATGCGTACCATGAGAAAAACCTTTCTTTTAATACCAATAACGAGTCAAGTTTGATTTTAGACGTTCTTCATTAGAACCATCGACTTCCGATCCCAGTTATATATTTCTTTGCGCTCGGCAGGCAGATCGTCGACAGTGGCGCGAACAAAGCCGCGCTTTAAGAACCAGTGTTCAGTGCGGGTGGTGAGGACAAAAAGTTTAGTAATACCCTCGGCTTTAGCTCTCAGTTCAATATGCTTCAGGAGGCGTTCTCCGTCACCTGAGCCTTGTACTTCGCTATCGACTGCTAAACAAGCGAGCTCGCCAACCTGATTCGGAAAAGGGAAGAGCGCAGCGCAGCCAAATAACACGCGATCATGTTCAATCACTGAAAATCGGGCAATATCGCGTTCAATCACGTCTTGACCACGGGGTGCCAAAATACCTTCTTCTTCAAGGGGCATGGTGAGTTGCAAAATACCGCTGACATCATCTTGGTTCGCTTCACGCAAATTTTCAATATTCGATGAGGCCAGCATCATGCCAATACCGTCGTGGGTAAACAATTCCTCCAAGAGCGCGCCATCGCGATTCGCGGGTAAAAAATGCACGCGGTTGACGCCCGCCCTTACTGCTTGCGCAGCAAGATTCAGTAGACTGCGAAACCCTGGAAGCAGTGCCGTCTGACTACTGATATGGGTATTTAATTGCTCCAGCGATAACTCAGTAATTGACTCATTATGTTTGTCGAGTAAGGCCGGATAGGGGGTTAAGAATACAATTTTGTCGGCTTTGAGGGCCGCAGCAGTTGCGGCAGCGACATCTTCATAGGATAAATTAAAGGCTTGGCCTGTAGGAGAAAAACCAAGCGGCGAGAGCAAAACTATTTTATTGCTATCCAGCGAGAGCTTGATGGATTCAGCATCGACTTTACGGACTAAGCCAGTATGAATAAAATCAGTACCATCCACTACACCAAAAGGCATAGCAGTAATAAAGTTTCCAGAAATAACTGAAATGCGTGAGCCTGCCATGGGCGTATTTGGCAAGCCACGACTAAAGGCCGCCTCGATATCGAGCCGTAATTCCCCAGCTGCTTCTTTAACGCACTCTAAGGCGGCAGCATCGGTAATGCGGTAGGCACTCATATTAGATTTGCCATACTTACTTTTAATTTTGCGCAGCTTCAGTTGCTCTTCAATTTGCGGGCGAATGCCATGCACCAAGACAATACGCATGCCCATCGCATGCAACATAGCAATATCTTCGATGAGACTCTCCAGGCCAACCTCTTGAGCTAATTCGCCAGCAAAGGCAATGACAAAGGTTTTGCCTCGAAAACTATGGATATAAGGCGCAACATCGCGAAGCCACGCGACGAAAGGAAAGTCGGTAGTTGCAGCCGTTCCGGCCAGATTCAACGGCATAGTTTGCTTAGTTGGGGGGGATAAGTCACCCCGATTTTGGTCGAGCTTCGGTGGATTCGCGTTCATAGTGAGAAAATTATAGGGTGCAGAAGCCCATAAACCAAACAAAATTGAAAACCGAGCCTCTACCTGTGCCCGCTTCCAACACTCCTGAAGGCGTTAAGGTATGCCCTCTGCTGATTGAGTTTCCCGAGGAATTGCCAGTTTCAGGCCAGCGTGAGCGGATTATGGCGGCTTTACAAGAAAATCAATTGGTGATTATTTGTGGCGAGACAGGCTCAGGCAAAACAACGCAGTTGCCAAAAATTTGTCTTGCGCTTGGTCGGGGACGGGTTAATGGGGGGCGCTTAATCGGCCATACTCAGCCCCGGCGGATTGCTGCCACGGCTACGGCCAAACGTATTGCCCTTGAATTGCATTCACCTTTGGGTCAAGATGTCGGTTATCAAGTACGTTTTGCCGATAAGACGAGCGCAACTGCCTCAATTAAGTTGATGACTGATGGCATCCTATTAGCCGAGACGCAACGGGATCCGCTCTTGCAGGCTTATGACACCATCATTATTGATGAGGCGCATGAGAGAAGTTTAAATATTGATTTTTTATTAGGCTATCTGCAACAACTCTTACCTAAGCGTAAAGATCTAAAAGTCATCATTACCTCAGCAACCATTGATGCGAATCGTTTCGCGCAACATTTCGCTGTCAATCAAATTCCTGCGCCCGTGATTGAAGTAAGCGGCCGTTTATTTCCGGTGGAGCAACGGTACTTACCACTAGAAGGCGCTGGTAAAAAAGAAGTCAAGGATTTGAGTGAGGGTGTCGCGGAGGCAATTAATGATTTATGGCGAGAGGGCGCTTTAGGCGCTGGTGATGTACTCGTATTTTTACCGGGCGAGCGTGAAATTCGTGATTGTGCTGAAGTTTTACGTAAAGATCCTCTGTTACAACAGCGTTTTCATCCTGAGATCTTGAGCTTATTTGCTCGCCAATCGGTAGCAGAGCAAGAGCGGGTATTTCAAACTGGCCATGGGCGACGGATTATCTTAACTACCAATGTAGCTGAAACATCCCTGACGGTGCCCAATATTCGTTATGTGATTGATAGCGGATTAGCGCGCGTGAAGCGTTACTCATACCGTAATAAAGTAGAGCAATTACAAATTGAGCCGATTTCTCAGGCTGCCGCAAACCAACGAGCGGGACGTTGTGGTCGGGTTGCAGATGGAATTTGTATCCGTCTTTATAGTGAAGAAGATTTTTTGGGACGGCAAAAATTCACTGATCCGGAAATTTTACGCAGCTCTCTAGCAGCAGTTTTATTACGTATGAGCGCTTTACATTTACCGCGCATAGCTGATTTTCCTTTTTTAGATCGCCCCATGGGTCGAGCAGTAGCTGATGGTATTCAATTGCTAGATGAGTTAGGCGCAATTGAGGTTAGCGTGACTACGGGCACTGAAGCGAGCTCTGAAACAGGGGAGCTAAGACTTACTGCCCTGGGACGTGAATTGGCTGACTTGCCTTTAGATCCGAAAGTGGGCCGCATGTTATTGGCGGCTCGGGATCATCAGTCCTTAAAAGAAGTGACCGTTATTGTTTCTGCGTTAGCTACCCAAGATCCCCGCGACCGACCTCTAGAACAAGCGGCCGCCGCTGATGCTGCTCACCTACGATTTGCAGATCCCCAGTCAGAATTTTTGAATTATTTAAAAATTTGGAATTGGTATCAAGATGCGTTGCATCACAAACATTCCAATCGTCAGTTAGAAAATTTATGCCGTAGTCAATTTTTATCACCGCGCCGTTTACGAGAATGGCGCGATGTATATGGACAGTTACACACAATGTTAGGTGAAAAGGGCTGGCGAGAAAATACGCTGCCAGCAACTTATGAGCAAATTCATTTAGCCTTATTAACTGGATTATTGGGGCATGTAGCTAAAAAAGAAGAGAGTGATAAGACCACGACACCAAATACTAAAGTAGGCTCCTATTTGGGCGCACGCGGAATTCGACTTTTTATTTGGCCCGGTTCAAGCCTAGGAAAAAAAGCTGGCGCATGGATTTTGGCTGGCGAATTACAAGAAACTACACGGATGTACGCCCGCACGATTGCCAAAATTGAGCCTCTCTGGGTCGAGCAGGTGGGCGCGCATCGGCTCGTCAAGTCCTTGAGTGATCCTTTTTGGGATAGTCGGCAAGGTGAAGTCATGGCGCATGAACGCGGCACGCTTTATGGTCTATCGATTTATCACGGACGTAAAGTCAGGTATGCACCCCATGATCAAGTTGAGGCCCGGCAATTATTTATTCAAAAAGCCTTAGTTGAGGGGGAGATGTTTGGGCGAGTAGACACCCCAGCGTTAGCCAAAGAAACTGAAATTGAGGCGAAAAAGCGCTACCCCAATACCTATGCATTTTTTTGGCATAACCGCCGTTTAGTGCGAGAAATTGAGGCACTTGAGCATCGTTCACGACGCCCCGATGTGCTAGTTGACGACGAACTCTTATTTGCATTTTATGCAGAGCGCATTCCAATGGAGATTTATAGTCGACCTGGTTTACAGGCTTGGCTGCAAAAAACGGCAACTGCTGAGGTAAGTTTACGTTTAGATAAAGCTGACTTGATGCGTCATGAAGCAGCAGGAATAACAGTGGATCGCTATCCTAAAACTTTAATCATGGGGGGTACTGAATTTGCTTTGTCTTATTACTTTGAACCTGCTAGCCCAAAAGATGGTGTGACCTTAATTTTGCCATTAACCTTATTGAATCAGGTGGATAGCCGCCGTTGTGAATGGCTAGTGCCAGGCATGTGTGAGGAGAAAACCCAAGTATTATTAAGGTCGCTACCCCAAAAGTTACGACGCCATTGTGTGCCAATTGCCGATTATGCTAAAGATTTTCTTGAGCGGCGAATGGCGGCCGATGAATTTGGTAAGGGCGATTATCTCGATAGCTTGATTCAGGATTTACGTCAAGTGAAGGCATTAGATGTGAAGCGGGGTGACTTTCGACTTGAAGCTTTAACACCACATCTGCTGATGAATTTTCGCTTGCTTGATGAACATGGTCGGCAATTAGAATTAGAGCGCAATTTGCCGCGTTTGAAAGCAGAATTTGGTGATAGCGCACGACTTGCTTTTCAGGCGGTTGCGCTTGCACCATCATCACAGACCCGATCAATCGTTGCCTCTGGCAGCTATACCCAATGGGATTTTGGCGAGCTAGAGGAAACCTTAGAAATTCAAAAAGCGGATAAAACCCTGTTTGGTTATCCGGCCTTAGTCGATTGTGGTTCTACCTGTGAATTAGCCGTATTTGATGATCTCGTTGAGGCGCGAAAATGTCATTGGCTTGGTTTGCGGCGTTTATTTGCTTTAAGTCAGCGCGATACCTTAAAAGCGTTGCAAAAACAATTACCCCATGCGCGAGAAATTGGTTTGTTGTTTATGCAAATTGGCACCGTCGATAGCATCATGGAGCAGATTCTGAATGTAGCGCTTGAAAGAGCATTCATGGTAGAGCCACTACCCCGTAATCGGGAGCAATTTCAAGCATGTTTACTAGCGGGCAAACCACGGCTAACTTTAATTGCACAAGAAATTGCCCGCCATCTATTAGTTGCCTTAGAAGCCCATGCTGATGTGCAGAAAAAATTAGCCCAAGCAAAAGCCTTATCTAGTGCTGCCCATGCTGATATTAGTCAGCAAATTCAGGGTTTAATTTTTCCACAGTGTTTAGCTGCAACTCCCTACGCTCAGCTAGTGCATTTACCACGCTATTTAAAAGCCATTGTTTTACGTATTGATAAATTGCGCGCGAACCCAGGCCGCGATGCCCAAGCTCAGCGTGAGTGGGAATCCTTAGCGCGGCCTTGGCAAAAATTACTTCAAGGGCAGAAGGGCGGCGCATCTTATGCTTTGGATGAAGATGCTCGTTTACAGGATTTCCGCTGGCAATTAGAAGAACTGAGGGTGGCCTTATTCGCCCAAGAATTAAAAACTCCCATGCCGATCTCAGCTAAACGCCTAGAAAAGGTATTACAAAGCCTTTATAAGTAAGTTTTGATCAGTATCAAAGCGTGTCGTTCAGAGGACATTTACAATAGTCCAATGAAATTACTTCCCCGTATTAGCGTTTTTTTTGTTTTTAATTTACTTTGTCCTTACTCTAGCTTTGCGCAAACTGCAGCCACGTCTAACCCAAGTCAAGGTGAGCCAAAAGTTGCCGTCGTTTTAAATTCGGGTGATGCCAGTGTTAGCTTGGTAGACATGCGATTACGCGAAGTCATTAAAACCATGTCGATCGGGAAAGAGCCGCATCACTTAATGATGGCGCCCGATCAAAAAACCCTGTTAGTGGCCAATGCGATAGGCAATGACATCGCGGTTTTAAATGCCATAACAGGCGAGGTAAAAGGACGCATTCCAAAAATAATTGACCCCTATCAAATTGCTTACTCACCAAATTCAAAATGGTTTGTAGTGAATGGTAATCGCTTAAATCGGGTGGATATCTATTCTGCACAAGGCAGTGACTTTACTTTGGCGAAGTCGATTACCTTAGCTAAAACTCCCAGTCATATTGCCTTTACTGCTGATAGCAAAATCGCCTTTATTACTTTGCAAGACTCAGCAGAATTAGCAGCAATTGATTTGGCCAGTCAAACGGTTTTATGGCGCATGCCTACGGGCCCAACGCCTGCTGGTTTATGGATGACCCCAGGCGATCAGTACTTATTGGTGGGTATTACTGGCGCTGATTATGTGGAAGTGATTGATTGGCGGACTCGCCAATCAATCAAGCGCATACCAACCGGTAAGGGCGCGCATAACTTTAGGCCACAAGGTGATCGCAAACATGTTTTTGTGAGTAATCGAGTAGCTTCATCGATCAGCTTAATCGACATGCAGACTTTAAACAAAGTTGGGGAAATTACTGGCCTGCCTGCTGGCCCAGATGATATGGAAATTACTCCTGATGGAAAAAATTTATGGGTTACTTTTCGTTTTGCAAAAAAAGTAGGCATCATTGATATTCCAAGTATGAAATTAGCTACGGTCATTCCTGTGGGCAAATCGCCACATGGTGTTTTCTTTTATCCGCGAGCTGCTTGGGAGTAGCGTTTGCGTAGGCTCATTATCTGGCTGCCGACGTTATTTTGCCTTTATGGTTTAGTGCAGGCGCAAACTACACCTAGACCAATTTGCAATAAAACCGTTTATCTCACCTTTGATACTGGCAATATGGCAATGGCCGAAACGATCGCAGCCATCCTACACAGACAGCAAGTGCGGGCAACTTTTTTTCTGGCCAA
>CAILUH010000073.1 GCA_903837335.1 uncultured beta proteobacterium
ATGGGCCAAGTGAATGCCGGGATCTTTTTAATTGAAAATTTGCGCGATGTAGAGAAGCTCAGTTTTCCAACCGATACTAAATTGGCATATGTAACCCAAACGACTTTGTCGGTAGATGAAACCAAAGAAATTGTTGATGCCATAAACCAAAAATTTCCGGAAGTCATAAAACCCCGTAAACAAGATATTTGTTACGCCACACAAAACCGCCAAGATGCCGTTAAATTTATGGCCCCGCAAGTCGAAGTTGTTATTGTGGTGGGAAGTAAGATGAGTTCGAACTCGAATCGCTTGCGTGAATTGGCTGAAAAACTTGGTGTACCAGCCTACATGGTTGATGCCCCCGAGCAATTACAAGCGGAGTGGTTTGTCGGTAAAAAGCGCGTTGGCCTTACTGCTGGAGCGTCGGCACCAGAAACTTTGGCGCAGGCAATTGTGCAGCGTATTCAAGAGTTTGGTCCTAGGCAGGTTCATTCCTTGCCTGGAATAGTTGAAGATACCGTTTTTTCTTTGCCAAAAAGTTTAGTCGATTAATTTCATTTTAGAGGTGAATAATATGCAAGCTTTAATTCAGCGCTTTACTTTGCGCCAAATCAGTATCGCAATGAGTGCGATTGTCTTGGTATCGCTTCTTGGCGCCTGCGGCAAAAGTGATAAAAAAACGGCTACGGCAGTGCCAGCCGATGCCACTGAAGTGAAGATTGGCCACGTTGCGCCATTAACCGGCCCGATTGCACACTTGGGTAAGGATAATGAAAATGGCGCACGTTTAGCGATTGAAGAAATTAATAAAACCGGCTTAATGATTGATGGTAAAAAAATATTCCTCACTTTGGTGCCAGAGGATGATGCGGAAGATCCAAAGACTGCCACCCAAGTAGCACAAAAATTAGTCGACGCTAAAGTAGCTGCGGTAGTAGGCCATCTTAATTCTGGCACCAGCATTCCGGCGTCAAAAATTTATAGTGATGCTGGCATCACCCAAATATCGCCTTCGGCAACCAATCCTGAATATACCAAGCAAGGGTTTAAAACGACTTACCGCTTAGTCGCGACAGATGCACAGCAAGGGCCCGCATTGGCTAATTATGTAACCCAAAAACTGCAGGCTAAGTCGGTCGCAATTATTGATGATGCAACTCAATATGGCAAAGGGTTAGCTGATGAGTTTGAGAAAACTGTAAAAGCTGCCGGCCTCAAAATTGTGGCGCGCGAAGCTAGTAATAATAAGGCTACCGATTTCAAAGCTATTTTGACCAAAATTAAAGGTACAAAACCGGACGTGATTATGTATGGCGGCATGGACGCTACAGGTGGGCCGTTGGCTAAGCAGGCTAAGGAGTTAGGTATCACTGCCAAGATTGTGGGTGGCGATGGGATGTGTACTGAAAAGCTGGCCGATTTAGCAGGCGATGCTGTTACCAATGTTACTTGCTCAGAGGCGGGTATGGCTTTAAGCAAAATGGCCAATGGCAATGATTTTCAGAAGCGGTACAAAGAGCGCTTCAATACTGAAGTCCAAATTTATTCTCCCTTTACCTATGATGCCGTTTATGTTTTAGTCGATGCCATGAAGCGGGCTAAATCGACTGATCCAGTTAAAATTTTGTTAGTCATGCCAGATACCCAAATGAATGGCCTAACAGGGAATATTGCCTTTGATAAACAGGGCGATTTGCAGCATGGTGTTATTTCTCTATACGAATACAAAGACAAAAAGAAATCCGTGCTTGACGTCGTCAAGATGTAAATGGGCGGATGGAAACTTTCCTCCAGCAGCTAGTTAATGGTCTAGTTTTAGGTAGTATTTATGCCTTAATTGCCTTGGGTTACACCATGGTTTATGGCGTACTAGGCATTATTAACTTTGCACATGGGGAAGTGCTGATGATTGGCGCTTTGGTTTCTCTCACCCTCATTCAGGGCATGATGATGCTCACCCCTTTTTTGCCAGGCTGGCTGATATTGGTGCTGGTCTTACCAATCACAATGGCCGTTTGTGCCGCGCTTAGTTATACGATCGAGCGGGTCGCGTATCGGCCCTTACGAAATGCCCCACGGCTTGCACCACTGATATCAGCTATCGGCATGTCGGTGTTGTTGCAAACGATTGCCATGATGGTGTGGTCGCGAGACCCGTTGATGTATCCGCAGTTGCTGCCTTCACTGCCGATTCAATTATTTAACAGTGCCGTAACAATTACTGGAAAAGAATTAATTATTATTGCGGTCGCTTTTTTAGTGATGTGCGCTTTATTACTTTTAGTCGAGCGCACCCGTTTAGGTCGTGCTATGCGCGCAACTGCTGAGCAAACGCAAATTGCTGCGCTCATGGGGGTTAATCCCAATCGGGTTATTTCGATTACCTTTATGTTGGGCGGTGCTTTGGCGGGCTTAGCGGGGGTGATGATTGCGACTAACTATGGCAATGCGAATTTTTATATGGGATTCATACCTGGTCTTAAGGCTTTTACAGCGGCAGTTTTAGGTGGTATTGGCAATATCCGCGGGGCAATGCTAGGGGGATTGTTGCTGGGTCTAATTGAATCGCTAGGAGCTGGCTATATTGGCGATTTAACGGGTGGAGTATTGGGCTCTAATTACCAAGATATCTTTGCTTTCATTGTGCTGATTATGGTCTTAGTATTACGTCCGAGCGGCTTACTAGGCGAACGAGTTTCAGATCGTGCTTAATTTTATTGCCCAGCGCCGGATTGTTTTTTTGTTGGCAATATTAAGCTTGCTCATTTTGCCTTGGTGTATTGGCTCGGTGGGCGGGAATTACTGGGTGCGAGTTCTGGATTTTGCTTTGCTCTATGTTGTCTTAGCGCTGGGCTTAAATGTCGTCGTTGGTTTTGCCGGTTTACTCGATTTGGGTTTTATCGCCTTTTATGCCTTGGGCGCTTATACGTTTGCCTTGCTAGCATCGCCCCACCTGACACAATCTTTTGCGGCTATCGCCGCGCTCTTTCCAGCGGGTTTGCATAGCCCAATTTGGCTGGCCTGTTTGATTGGCGCGCTTCTAGCGGCGACATTTGGCATCATTTTGGGTGTGCCGACGCTGAAACTTCGGGGAGATTATTTAGCGATTGTGACTCTCGGTTTTGGTGAAATCATTCGTATTTTTTTAAACAATTTAGATCGACCCATTAATCTCACGAACGGACCTAAAGGCATCCGCGCAATTGACTCAATCGAGCTCTTTGGAATTTCTTTTGCCAAATCCTTAAACCTTGGTTTTATCCAGGTGCCCGCTTTATATTTAATTTTCTATCTCTTTCTCGTTTTAGCTTGTCTTGCTACAGTGATCTGCATGCGCCTACAAAATTCGCGTATTGGCCGCGCTTGGGTCGCAATTCGTGAGGATGAAGTTGCTGCCCAAGCAATGGGCATTAATACACGCAATATGAAATTACTGGCGTTTGCGATTGGCGCTTCATTTGCAGGTGTAGCCGGGGTTTTATTTGCCGGTTTTCAAGGTTTTGTTTCACCAGAGTCTTTTACCCTATGGGAATCGATTGTGGTGTTAGCGATGGTGGTCTTGGGTGGTATTGGTCATATTCCCGGAGTAATTTTGGGCGCCATATTACTCGCCATTTTTCCCGAGGTACTGCGTGGAGTGGTGCAACCAATCCAAAATGTGCTTTTTGGTCAGGTCATTGTTGATGCCGAAATTTTGCGACAGTTAATTTATGGTTTAGCTTTAATCTTGATCATGCTCTATCGTCCCAAAGGAATATGGCAAAAGCGGGGAGCATCAACCTCATGAATGCATTACTTGACGTGGCTAATGTATCGAAATTTTTTGGCGGCGTACATGCCTTAGATAATGTCGGTTTAAACGTGCCAACGGGAAGTATTGTTGGCTTAATCGGCCCGAATGGCGCAGGCAAAACCACTTTTTTTAACGTGATTACGGGC
>CAILUH010000074.1 GCA_903837335.1 uncultured beta proteobacterium
CAGGTCAAAAATGCTCTTGCAAGCTCTACGATAATCGGTATCGTCATTACGCATGGCACTGATACCATCGAAGAGACCGGTTTATTTTTACAAGCTACTTGTGGCAAGTATGCCGAGAGACTGGAAAAGCGGGTGGTACTAACGGGTGCGATGTTGCCTTCAAATGCCCCCGATACAGATGGCCCTAAAAATCTGCTCAATTCGATTCAATGGGCAGGCACTACTATTGATAATTGTCCGGGGGGTATATTTGCAGTCTTTGCAGGCAAAGTCTGTATGGCGCGCGATTTAGCGAAGCGTCATAGTAGTGATAGAAGCGCACCCTTACTTGACTCACCCTCAAGTTCTACATCGTTAATTAATCCTTCTTGGTTATCCCTTGTGAAGGCAACGCAAGCTGCATTGCCAGGCGACTTACCAATTCCTCAGGCCGAGGCTTGGCCTTGGGTCGAGATTTTGACGAGCCATGCAGGTGCGCGCGCTGATATTGTGCAGCTGTGTATTCATGCCAGAGTCAGTGGATTAGTCATTGCGGGAACCGGTCAGGGTGGGTTTAATAGTGCATGGCAAGAGTCGGTTGAGCAAGCAATTGCAGCGGGAATTGCTGTGGTTCGCGCTACTAGAACTGGGGCAGGTATTGTGCGGCCCAACATACCTGCTAAAGATCCTGAAGGGTGTATGGCTGCGGGAACCTTATCTCCGCCTAAAGCAAGGATTGCGCTACAGCTGGCACTAAATGCCGCAAAAGGGAGTTCGGTGAAGGATGTGTCTCCGCCCCCAAGATGGCAAGCGTTCTTCGCACCACAGACCTATCAAGACTTTGCAAATACCTAAGCTTAATACGAACTAAGCGAACTACTATCGGTTTTGTAATAACTCATCAATAAAAATTTGATAACGCTGGGTCTTGGGTTTATTAATATCGTCTTCATTAACGTATTCAATCGATGTTTTTCCGCCAATAAGCGTTTTGGGCAAAATCATAACTCTTGCAAACGCGGAAGCTAATACTTTATCGGTTTCTGCATAAACCGGGTCAGGCCCAGCCTCAAACCACGCGCCCTCGGGTTGATAAGGATGGATATTACCCATTGTATGAATTTGTATAGAGCCAAATAGTAGACAGCGAATACCGCCTCCTTGATGTTTATGGGTCAGGGCCTCTCCCTGCGGAGGAAAATCGACCCGATCGCAGCGAAGAATATATTGAGATAAATCACCTAATGCTATTTTGGCTGCTAAGAGTAAGGTACTTTGCGTGGCTTGAATTTCATTGGGGCTATCGACTTCATCAACCAGCTCCCAGCGCAACACGGTTGCTTCAACGTTTCCACCGCTTAAGGTAAATAATTCTGGAATAAATATGGCGCTATTTTGGGAGAGGGTGAGACTCGTGGAAACACCATTTTTAATGGCTAAACTACCCTCAACAATATATAAAGCCCGAGCATGGGTTTTTTTTAACTCCAGTGGAGCTGACTTTGCAGTTAGCCGATCAAGATAAAGTCGTAATTCGTAATTCATTTTGCAGTTGCCAATTGTTGTTGAAGCCAATGTGCAAAAAAGGGCGCGGGCTTTAAGATGCGAGTGTCTTGAACTAACATCAGGGGCCTTATTTTAGGCAGATAGGCCTGCCAATGGGGGTCAGCGGCTAAAACGCCCCGTCTTTTTTCTCGCTCTGCAGCATCTACGTAGGCCCACAAGTGAATCACGGTATTTTGCGGTCCAGTATCTACTGTATAATAACCCACATTACAGCCCAATATTTTTAACTGAATTGCACGACCTTCTTCTTCATAGAGCTTAAGGTACTCGGCGACTTTACCGTGATGTAGTGTATAGATTCGCTCTTCAACAATCATTTGCATTCCTTTTTAATTTATTCAACATTACGCCTAACTAAATCCATGCCGCTATTTTGAATGGGAACCGCCGCCGCGGGAGAAGTCAAAAATTGAATTAACTTTTTAGCTGCTTCAACCTGTATAGATTCTTTCGTAATAGCAATTGCAAATATCTGCAAAAGCTGAATTTCATTTGGTAGGCGCCCAATAAAATCGATGCCTGCAACGTTGACTAGCTCACTACTCGGTTGAATTGCCATAGCAGCTTCCCTTGCGGCTAATAGTGAGGTTGCTTGACTACCGCGTTCGGTTATTTTTACTGAAATTTGTTTGGCGACGCCCAGCTTTGGAAATAGTTCTGTTGTGAGATAAATACCGCTCGTACTCCCTGGGACAACAATCGAGTTAGCCTTTACTATAGCTTGGGTAAAGGCAGCGACAGTACTGATGTCGGGCCTGTTAGACCCTAAGGGAACTGCTGCACCTAAGGGTGCAATGGCCAGGTCAGTATCTGTGCCGGGCATAATTTTCCCCAACGCAACTAATTCTGCCAGTCCTTCGCGGGAGAGGATAACCACATCGACAGAGACGCCTGTCTCTAATTGCGCTTTGATGGTTTTTGGCCCTGTGCCTTGAGATGCTCCGGATAGGGTTTTTACTGAGATGCCGGTATTTTTTTCAAATTGGGGCAACATTTGCTGGTAGGGACCACTAAATCCCCCGGAAATAATTACTTGCAGTTGTGCCATAGAAGAGGTGCTAAATAGAATTGCGAAGATAGTAAAGTAAATAAATTTCAAGGATATGCCCCATCTTTATGCTGCGGAAGATAACTTATCTTCTTAGCTAGTGAAAGTATATTGTTTTTAGCTGGAGGGCGGTAAATTTGCGCCAATTGAGGTGTAAGCTCTTAAAAAGGAGTCGTCTTTTAGATTTAATCCCTTCTAGTGGTATCTACCGAATATCAATTTAGCGCAGTCTGCTATATGCTTTTGCTCAGGGCAAATCATTCTTACATATGACGCATTCAATATTCAATGAGCAAGACTAAAAATATCCTCATCTCCGGGGGAAGTGGCAGCATAGGCAGAGCTATTGCCCGAAGAGTAATTGAGGATGGCTATCACATTATTAATATTGATCAAGTTCCTCCAAAACTATTACTTGTTGGCGAAACATTTCATCAGATTGACTTAAATAATGCCCAAGCGACTCAGCAATTGATCGAAATTCTTCTCAAAAATACCAGCATATTGCGTTTAGTAAATAATGCGGGAATTATTCGTCCTGGTGCTCTAGAGGATGTCAGTCTTGATGACTTTGATGCTGTAATGAATTTAAACCTTCGGGCACCGATGCTACTAGCACAAAGTCTTATGCCAGCGATGCGCACTGCCAAATTTGGACGCATTATTAATATTGCTAGTAGGGCTGCACTTGGTAAAGAGGAGCGTACGGCTTATGCAGCCAGCAAGGCGGGGTTACTGGGGATGACGCGTACCTGGGCGCTTGAAATGGCGTCCTTTGGTATTACGGTGAATGCAATCGGGCCGGGGCCAATAGCCACTGAATTATTTACCTCTGGTAATCATCCTGATCACCCTAAGACGAAAAAAATTATTGCTAATATTCCAGTACAGCGAATGGGCGAGCCAGAAGATGTGGCACACGCCGTTGCTTTATTTATGGATGACCGCGCTGGCTTTATCACTGGTCAAGTGCTCTATGTTTGCGGTGGCATTACCGTTGGCCTGAGTAGCGCAGCTTAACAAGCTTAATTACAAAGCCATAATAAAGAAAACTAGGCTCTTACTTATTTTTAATGCATATTAATGATTAACCACGAGGTATTTAGATGATGGAAATAAATATTGCTGCAGAAGGCGAACGTCTCTACCGTCAGCTTTTGGCTGAAATTACTGCTTGTAATTGGCCGGCTGTAGAAGCGATGTTTGCGCCCGGATTTCAATCAGTTCATTCTGATGGAGCCCGCGATAGAGCTACCGAGATTCAAATGATTAAAAATGAAAAGATTGGTAAATGTACAGTGAGCGATTTCAAGGTAACGCAGGCAGATGATTGTCTAGTTGTCACAAATATGCTGGCCGTTGAAGAAACTATTGACGGCAAAAGACTTCCAGCTAAATCTTTTGCACGTCTTAGTGTTTGGAAGCAAAATCAAGGTATTTGGCAGATGATTACTATCGCCAATTTAAGAGCACTTTAATTCGGTTTAGTGCACGTCTCTGGTTTAATTTGATCAGGTTTTTCTTGGCCCAGATAAACCCCAATAATTTTTGTTGGTTGATTACCCACGGCTTGAGCAATATGGCACCATTCTATTGCCTCGATGTATGCCGCTCCAGCTTTAAAGGTGCGCTTACCTTTGCTGCCGTAGTCAACGATCATTTCGCCGGACACCACGTATACAAATAATGGTACCGCATGTTTATGAAGGGAAGTTTTTTTACCTACCGGTATATCAATGTTGAAAGCATTAATTAATGGTGTGCCACTCGGATATTTAAAAGACTGACCTAAAATGGTTTTAGGGCCATCTACTAAAGGAATGGCCGTGGCTTCGATGTTTTCATAGGGCACTTCTCCGCTTAGGTGTGAGACAGCGATAGCGTGCCCAGTTAAAGCAAACAGACTAAGGGTAATAACGTGTTTTAGCAAACGGTGATGGTTGAAAAAAAGTGTCATTTTATGCTTTCCGATATGTTTTAATAGTTAGAACTATATTCTATAGGATAGAGCAATAATGGCAAGTAAAGCGATGGCTCCTAAGGGGGGCGAGGCGCCCAAAAAGGCGTGAACCAAGTTCTGATTAGCGAGGTGGGCCCACGCGATGGTTTGCAATCGATTCAATCGATTATGCCTACCGCCGATAAATGCCGTTGGATCGATGCACTGTATCTAGCCGGATTACGTGAAATTGAAGTTGGTTCCTTTGTGCCGCCAAAATTATTGCCACAAATGGCAGATACCGCTACAGTGGTTAAGCATGCCCTTACTCTTTCTGGGCTAACGGTTATGGCATTAGCACCCAATCTCAAGGGGGCTGAAGCTGCTATTTTGGCGGGAGTTCATAAGGTAACGATTCCAGTGTCCGCTAGTGAAGCTCATTCATGGGCTAACGTTCGCAAAACTCGAGCCGAGATGATTACCGAAGTGGCCCGTATTGTGCGCTATCGCAATGAAAATGCCCCGCAAGTAAAAATTGAAGCTGGAGTTGCTACTGCATTTGGCTGCACTATACAGGGCATAGTGCCCGAAGATGAAGTGATCAGACTTGCGGTAGAGCTGATTAATGTGGGAGTAGATGAATCAGGTCTCTCTGACACCACTGGTTACGCGAATCCGGCCCAAGTTAAACGCTTATTTCGCAGATTACATCTTGAAATTGGGGATAAAGCTGGTGCGGCGCATTTACATAATACCCGCGGCTTAGGTTTAGCAAATTGCTTAGCCGCATATGAAGAAGGAGTCACTTCCTTTGACGCTTCGATGGGCGGATTGGGCGGCTGCCCTTTTGCTCCTGGAGCCTCGGGCAATGTCGTGACAGAAGATTTAGTTTTTATGTTTGAGGCCATGGGTGCAGTAACCGGGATTAATCTCGAGCTGTTATTTGCTGCCCGTAAACCCTTACAGCTAGGGCTCCCGGTAGAAACTATTTATGGCATGGTGCCCGAAGCAGGCCTTCCCAAGGGATTTCAGTTGACATCATGAGCGCCACCAACTTACCCTATGCAGGAATTCGTGTAGTGGAATTTACACATATGGTCATGGGACCTACATGTGGAATGATTCTGGCTGATTTAGGGGCCGAGGTTATTAAAGTCGAACCAATTGACGGCGATAAAACACGTAGGCTATTAGGTTCAGGGGCAGGTTTTTTTCCAATGTTTAATCGCAATAAAAAAAGTATTGCAGTTGATATGAATACCCCAGCGGGTATTGATTTGGTGAAAAAATTAATTGCTAGCGCTGATATCGTGAGTGAAAACTTTAAGCCTAGTACGATGCAAAAATTGGGCTTAGATTATGCAACTCTGAAGAAAACGAATCCCAAATTAATTTATGTCTCTTTAAAAGGATTTTTACCGGGCCCCTACGATCATCGCACTGCCTTAGATGAAGTGGTGCAAATGATGGGTGGTTTGGCTTATATGACCGGAACCGAAGACCGCCCTCTCAGGGCAGGTACTTCTGTAAACGATATTATGGGTGGGATTTTTGGGGCAATTGGCGCTATGGCCGCATTACGGCAAAGAGATATCAGCGGTATTGGACAAGAAGTACAAAGCGCCTTATTTGAAAATAATATTTTATTAGTGGGTCAGCATATGTTGCAATATGCTGTCACTGGTTATGCGGCTAAACCGATGCCTAGTCGAATCTCCGCTTGGGCAATCTACGATGTATTTGAAGTGGCGAATGGAGAAAAATTATTTTTAGCGGTAGTGTCTGATACCCAATGGAAAATATTTTGTGATGCTTTTGGCTTTAATGATCTTTTTAGTGACGCCGCTTTAAAAACCAATAATCAACGTGTTGAAAACCGTTCGACCTTAATTCCTGAGGTGAGTAAGCGCCTATCTCAATTTAGTGCTGCAAAAATTATTGAAATTTTTGAGTCCCATGGTTTGCCTTTTGCCCCAATTACTAGACCAGATCAATTATTTGCGGATCCGCATTTACTTGCCACGGGCGGCTTAGCTAAAATTAAACTGACAGACGGTCCAAACGCTGGTCAAGAAACGGCTGTTCCGCTTTTGCCATTAATGATTGATGGCAAGCGCTTAGGGGTGCGCAGCAATCCACCAGTATCCGGAGAGCATTCACAAGAAATTCTACAGGCCTTAGGGTACAGCGATGATGCAATTACACAGTTAATAACTAATAAAATAATCTACTTTTCATCATAGAAAATCGGTAGGAATTATAAAAAATTACCATACCGACTCTTTGCCTGGAGTTGAGGTAATTTGATGAATACTTAAATCAGCGCCAGCATGCTCTTCTTCGGGACTTAGTTTTAGTCCCATCGTCCGTTTCAGAACGCCATACACAATAAACCCACCAACAAGTGCGATTGTTACCCCAAGGGCTGAACCAATTAACTGCGCCGAGAAGGAAATACCACCCATTCCACCTAAAAATTTTTGACCAAAGATGCCAGCAGCTAGTCCGCCCCAAAGGCCACATAAGCCATGTAAGGGCCACACTCCCAGTACATCATCAATACGCCAGCGATTTTGTTCTAAGGTAAAGACTTTGACAAAGAGTGCGCCAGCAACAAGCCCAACGACGAGGGCGCCCACAGGATGCATTAAATCTGAGCCCGCACAAACTGCAACTAAACCCGCTAATGGTCCGTTATAGGCGAAGCCAGGATCATTTTTACCGACCATCCACGCAGCTAGCGTGCCACCAACCATAGCCATCAGGGAGTTCATTGCTACTAGGCCGCTCATCTTATCAATGGTTTGTGCGCTCATCACATTAAAGCCAAACCAGCCCACTGTCAGAATCCACGCGCCTAAGGCGAGAAATGGAATGCTCGAAGGCGGATGCGCCGAGACCTTGCCATCCTTGTTATACCGACCATAACGCGCACCTAATAAAATAATTGCCGGTAAGGCGATCCAACCGCCAACTGCATGTACGACGATTGAACCTGCGAAATCATGAAATTCTTCGCCAGTTAAGCCTTTAATCCAGGCTTGAATGCCGTAGTTTTGATTCCAAACAATACCTTCAAAAAAAGGATAAAGAAAACCAACCAAAATAAATGTAGCAATTAATTGTGGATTGAATTTAGCGCGCTCGGCAATACCGCCAGACACAATCGCGGGAATCGCTGCAGCAAAGGTAAGCAAGAAGAAGAATTTAACTAATTCAAAGCCACTTTTTTGCGATAAGACAGTAGCTGAGTCCCAAAAGCCAATACCGTAAGCTAGCCCATAGCCAATAAAAAAATAGGCAATCGTCGAGACAGCAAAATCAATCAAAATTTTGACTAAGGCATTAACTTGGTTTTTTTCACGTACAGTGCCAAGCTCTAAAAAAGCAAAGCCCGCATGCATGGCTAAAACCATGACTGCGCCCAACATAATAAAAAGCGCATCGATTGCCGGCTTTAGGTTTTCCATAGTCCCCTCTTTTTATAATAATATTGAGCGCTAATATAAACTAATTTTTAGGTCAACCTGGGGAGGCATCGGTTGAACGCTGGCCGAGCAAGCATTACGTGCTTATAGCGACAAAGCCGAGTATTTAAGATTTAAGCGTTGCCAAGAAGCTTTTAATGACTTGATTTTGTAAGTCGTTTTCTTCTTTGGTGGCACCCGCACCAGAGTAGTGTCCCATTGGCATACGTTCATTAATTGCAATATATTTAGCATTTGGAATGAGCTTGGCAGTTTTTAGGGCGTCTGCTTCTGGATTAAGCAAGTCGCCGGTGCCGGCAAGTATGAGGGTTTTCGCTTTAATCGAACGTAGTGCCGCAGAAGTATCGCCATTAAAGCCAGCAGTTTGACCAACATCGTGACGATCGTATGCGCGCGACTGCCAAATCCAATCATTCGCATCCATTCTCTTCCAGCCTGCATCTTGTACTTTACGCAGGGCTTCAATTTCAGCTTCGGGAGAGCTAACTAATTGGTTTTGGTAAGCAGGGGTGCGCACAATGACGCCGCTAAGCCAGCCAGACCATAGTCGCATTCCTGCTTCTAGCGGCTTATCGTATTGACCATCGCGATAATTTGGGTCGGTCATAATGCTTTGGCGTAGCATTTCTAAAACGCCCGTGGTCCATGGCGGTGTTTTGGCAAGCGGCACAATGGGAATAATGGCTTGCATAGCATAAGGATAGGAAACACCCCATTGCAAAGCTTGCATGCCACCCATTGAAGCACCGATGACGGCTACCAATTTAGTAATACCAAAATAATCGCTAACCAGACGATATTGCGAGTTCACCATATCGCGGATATTAAATTCTGGAAAACTCGTATTTGCCTGTAACTTACTATTCGATGGAGAAGTGGTGAGGCCATTACCAATCGCATCGGTAGAAATAATGAAATATTTTTCAGGGTCTAGCGCCTTGCCTGGACCAATTAAATAATCCAGGCGATGATGGTTGCCACCAATGGCTGTGACCACCAAAATAGCGTTACTTTTATCTTTATTTAAAGTGCCTTGCGTGGTGTAGCTTAAAGAGAATACGCGTATAAATGCACCATTTTCGAGGGGCAAATTTCCTTCGGGATATTGCTGATGCTCGGGTTCATTAGCGCGATGGGCAAAGGCGGTAAATGAAATGCAGCAAAGCATGCAGCTGATGCCATATAAAATTACTTTCACCCCCCGCAGATCCATAAATTACCCCTTAAGATTAATATAGCTATATTTATAACAGGAATCAGCGGCTCACCGATAATTATTAGGCCAGTCAGCATTGCCGCGACTAATTAGGTGATAATTAAGGGATGTTTTTAAAGGGCTAGAAATGAAGCTATCTATACTAATATTGGGCATTCTTTTTTCCTTTAGCGCCCACGCTAAAGGGGTTCGACTAGTCTGCGCTGAGGCGAACTCAGCAACTAACTTATTGATTCAAGTGCACCACCAAAAAGGCCAATGGGTCTATCAAATTGATGAGTTAGTAATGAAGAATGGCAAAACGGATGCTTTGGGTGGTGTGGCCCAAATATCCAAACTGAACGGTATTTACAACATTAATTATAAAAGCAGCACTAGCGACTCAATTACGGTTATTAACCCAAAAGCTGGCACGATGAAAGTCCAAGATCTTGCTGACGGCAACAAAATGACTGAATATCAATGTAAGCCTAGCAATTACAAAAAGTAATAGCAATCTTCGCTAGCCAATTGGCTAATCATTTAAAAGATCTGATTGATGAGCTCACTTAGCCGTTCTGAATTAAAAATTTTGAGCCTTTCAGCGCTCGGTGGTGTGCTCGAATTTTACGACTTCATTATTTTTGTTTATTTTGCCACCTCTATTGGCGCATTGTTTTTCCCAGCCAATATGCCCGACTGGCTGCGCCAATTACAAACCTTTGGAATTTTTGCGGCTGGATATTTAGTACGCCCCATTGGCGGTATTGTGATGGCCCACTTTGGCGATACCCGTGGGCGCAAAAAAATGTTTACGCTCAGTATATTTTTAATGGCAATTCCCACGCTAGCAATTGGGCTCATGCCCACATATGCTGATATTGGTATTTATGCACCGATTATTTTATTATTATTGCGGATGATGCAAGGCGCAGCTATTGGTGGTGAAGTTCCGGGGGCATGGGTTTTTGTTGCTGAACATGTCGCTCCGCGTTACGTCAGTTTTGCTTGCGCTGTCTTAACTGCAGGATTAACCGGCGGAATTTTTCTAGGCGCCATCGTCGCCGTTTTAGTGAATACCTTTTATTCGCCAGAGCAAATTTTAGGTGGCGGTTGGCGAGCCCCTTTTATATTAGGGGGAGTTTTTGGAATCATTGCAGTATTTTTGCGGCAGTGGTTACATGAAACCCCAGTTTTTAAAGCCATGCAACAGCAATTGAGTCGTCAAGAACTGCCCTTAAAGATAGTTTTACGCGCGCACCGGCCGGCCGTCGTTTTAACGGCATTAATGACCTGGATGTTATCCGCCGCAATTGTGACAATGATATTAATGACGCCCACCTTACTGCAAACTTTATTTAAAGTGCCCGCTAGACTGGCACTTGAAGCCAATATTTTTGCAACCCTATGCTTAACAGCGGGGTGTTTAGTTTTTGGCGCTTTGGCAGGAAAATTCAATGCAGGACGCGTCATGCTAATTGGCTCAATTGGGCTGGCAGCGACTTCAATCCTTTTCTACCAACAGTTAGCAAATTCAGCTGAGCATATTTTTCTTCTCTATGGCCTCAATGGATTTTTTGTTGGCGTTATTGCCATTGTTCCTGCTGTTGGGGTAATGGCTTTTCCTGCGGCGGTGCGATTTTCAGGTCTATCCTTTTCCTACAATGTTGCTTATGCAATTTTTGGCGGGCTTACCCCAATTTTTATCAGTCTATTAATACCCTTGAATGCAATGGCACCTGCATATTACGTTGCTGCCTTAGGTGTATTGGGGTTTTGTATCGGCCTTTTTCTATTAAGAAAAAAACCTGCACTTGAAATGATGCATTGAGTATGCCAAAAATAGTCGCTTCCCAAGCCTTATCCCGTTTTCGTGTGCTTGATTTAACGCGCGTTCGCGCTGGGCCAGTTTGTGTGCGTCACTTAGCTGATTTTGGTGCTGATGTGGTCAAAATAGAAAATCCCGGCCCCGAAGAATATGCCGGCCCTCGTGATGCTGCCGATTTTCAGAATCTGCATCGCAATAAGCGTTCGATCACTTTAAATTTGAAGACGCCAGAAGGGAAAGCTATTTTTGAGCAATTGGCAAAAACTGCCGATGTCGTCGTCGAAAATTATCGACCTGATGTGAAATTTCGCTTAGGGATTGATTACGAGTCATTAAAAAAAATCAATCCCAAAATTATCTTAGTGAGTATTTCGGGTTATGGCGAAGATGGCCCCTACAAAAATCGTCCTGGCTTTGATCAAATCACCCAAGGTTTATCTGGCTTAATGTCGGTTACAGGAGCGCCAGGGGATGGCCCTATGCGGGTAGGCGGTGCTGTCACTGACGTGACAGCTGGCCTATTGGCTGCAATGGGGGTAATGACCGCCTTACTTGAACGGGATGAAAGCGGAGAAGGGCAGTGGGTACAAGCTAATCTCTTGCAAGCGGGATTAACCTTATTAGACTTTCAAGCAGCCCGCTACACGATGAGTGGCGAGGTAGCCAAGCAAGTTGGTAATGATCACCCCACTTTTATGCCTACCTCGGCTTATAAAACCGAGGATGGATATATTAATATCGCCGCTACTGGCTTAGGTGTATGGGAAAAATTTGCCAGCGCGATTGAGCGTGATGATTTGCTAATCGATGAGCAATTTAAATCTGCTAAAGGCCGCTCCGCCGGAAGAGCAAGACTCAATGCTGAGTTAAGCAAAACTTTAATAAATAAAACAAGCGCTCAATGGGTAGAATTATTATTAGAAAAAGGCATTCCCTGCGGCCCTATTTATGCCATGGATCAGGTCTTTAGCGACCCTCAGGTGCAGCACTTAGAGGCCATTGGGCGGGTCATGCATCCCACGCTAGGCGAACTTGCCCTGTTAAACCAGTCGATTAAATTAACTAGAACGCCATCGCAGATTGTCGCTAGTTCACCATTACGGGGTCAGCATACTGCTGAGATATTGACTGAGTTAGGTTATGACAGCGCAACGATTGATTCTTTTATAAAAAACGCAATTATTTAGGTAAATAAAACACTTATGGCAGAACTCATTATTCGTAAAACTGGTGCAGTAGGCTTCATTATTTTTTCTAACCAAGAAAAAATGAATGCAATGACCTTCGAGATGTGGGCCAATTTGCCTGCTGCGATGCAGGCCTTTGATGCCGACCCCGCGGTCCGCGTCATTGTGGTGGCGGGGGATGGGGAGAAAGCATTCATATCAGGGGCAGATATTTCTCAATTTGATAAATTAAGAGGTACGGCTGATGCTCAGGAGCAATATAACAATGCGGTCTTAGCAGCCTATGCTGCGCCGATAGCCTGTTCGAAACCCGTGGTTGCTAGTATTCGGGGTTACTGTTTTGGTGGCGGCTTGGGGTTTGCTTCTTCTTGTGATATTCGACTATGCGCTGAAGATGCGCAGTTTAGAATGCCTGCCGCACGTTTGGGCCTTGCTTATAGCCCTAAAGGAATAGCGCGTTTTATTAGTATCATCGGCCCGGCTAATACCGCCGATATATTTTTTAGTGCACGCCGTTTTCATTCTGCAGATGCATTGCAAATGGGGTTTGTATCCAAGGTTCATAGCGTTAATGCATTAGATGCAGCAGTTTTGGCGTACGCTGAAGGAATCGCAGAAAATGCGCCGTTAACGATTGCTGCAAGTAAATTTGCGATTCAGCAAGCGTTAGCTGAGCATAATCAAAAAGATCATGCCCAGGCGATGGCAATGGTCGATGCCTGCTTTGCCAGTGAGGATTACAAGGAAGGACGAAAAGCCTTTGCAGAAAAGCGGACTCCTATTTTTAAAGGTAAATAAATGATGTTAAGAAAGCTAATTTCTGCCTTGATTATTGGTTTTCTTGTGCACAATACTGCGGTCATGGCCCAAGGTGTTTATCCTGAACGGCCAATTAAATTAGTCATTGGTTATCCCCCAGGTGGAGCTGCCGATTTTGTTGCCAGAATTAGTGCCGACCAAATTTCTAAAGAAATTGGTGTGCCCGTGAATGTGGAAAATAGGCCAGGTGTCGGTGGTGCTATAGCCGCTGATTTAGTTGCTAAAGCAGCACCCGATGGCTATACGATTTCGATGTCGGGACCGCATGCACAAATTAAAGCGCTTTTCCCCAAAATGGCCTTGGATCAACAAACCGATTTTATCCCCGTGGGAAATCTTGTCAGTGGCTCAATGATTATTTGCGTTAACCCCAATGAGCCTTATAAAAATTTACAAGACTTAATTAAATTTGGTAAAGCAAATCCGGGCGTTATTTTTAATGCCTCGTCGGGCAATGGTTCAACACCTCATCTAGCCACCGCTTTGTTTGAAGGTGTTACGCAAGTAAAGTTCACCACTATTCAATTTAAAGGTGGCAGTCCGGCGGCAGTATCTACTATTGCTGGAAATACTCAGGTCATGTTTGCCACGCCGCCAACGGTGATGGGCTTTATCAAAAATGGCACCTTAAGGGCGCTAGCGTTAACTTCCGCTAAACCTTCAGCAGCGATTCCTGGAATTCCTGGTGCAGAAGAGAGCGGTTTAATGGGGTACAACTCTACTTTTTCTTATGGCCTTTATTTTCCTGCTGGAACGCCTGCAATCATCGTGAATAAAATGTTTGCAGCAGTTGCTAAAGGGATGACGCAGGCTGGCGTTAAACAAAAGTTGGCTTCACAAGGTATGGATTTAGTCTTATCTAAATCACCAGCCCAGTTTCAGGCTGCCTTAACGGCAGAAGCGCCAGCATTAGCCGAAGTAGTCAGGCTATCTGGCGCTAAGATGGAATAATTTAAGCGTTTATTTCACGGCTGTAAAACGCTGGGTCCGCTTACCCGTATCTACCTCTGAGGTATATACACTGCCATCTGAGTCGACTGCGATGTTATGTACCCAATGAAAGTCACCTGCGTTACGACCGCTGCGACCAAATGAGCCTAGTTTTTCACCAGTCTCACGTACCACAATCGACACTTCATTATTTGTGCCATCGGCAATCAAAATATATTTCTGACTTGCATCAGATGGAATTAAATCCCAGACTGATCCAGATCCCCGCGTATCGGTATCAAAAGCCATTTCACGGATAAATTTACCGCTCTTTTCAAATACTTGAATACGATTGTTGGCGCGATCACAAACAAATACCGTTTCGTCCTTCATCAAGCGCACGCAGTGAACTGGGTTAGCGAATTGAGGTGATTTAGGATTAAAGTTGGGTATTTTTTCATCAGTTGGTACATTGCCATAAGCACCCCAATGTCGTTTATATGCCCCCGTACTTGCATCAAATACGATAATGCGTTGATTGAGGTAGCCATCTGCCACATACAGCTCATTAGTATCTGGATCAAGGTTCATATGCGCAGGGCGACCTAATTGAGCTTGATGATTGCTACCCAAACTTTTTCCTGGTGAGCCAATTTGCAGTAAAAATTTACCATTCGAGGTAAATTTGAGCAGCATATGGTCGGTGACATCATTGCCGCCAATCCAGACGTTCCCAGTGGGGTCGATATAAATTCCATGTTCATTCTTTGGCCAATCATAGCCAGTCCCTGCGCCACCCCAAGCTTGAATGAGGTTACCTTTTTTATCAAATTCCAAAACAGGAGGAGCGGGTATACAACATTTAGAGCGCTTTGGCTCTAGGGTTGCACCGCGTTCATCCTCAGTGGTTGTGCGCGGCCGATGAATAATCCAAATATGATCATTTTTATCGGTAGCTATTCCAGCTACCTGACCTAAAATCCAATTATTGGGTAGGGGTTTAGGCCAATAGGGGTCAACTTGGTAACGCAGGCCTTTGGCTGCACCTTCAACTCGTCCCGTACTTTGTGCTTGCACCCATGAAGTCGTGAGGAGACCCAGCAACAATACCAAGAAGAAATTACGCATTGTATTGAACATGATTATTTTTCTTTAACGTGAAGTAGGTTTAGATAAATACGCTTTTGATTGTGCGGCGCTTTTAAGGGGTGTAACTTTATCTGGGTCATAGCGCACCATCAGGTAATTAATGTGGTCATCTATTTTGGTAAACCAATGACCAGTACCAGCCGGTATGACAACGACATCCCCTGCCTTCAGGTTGTGTACTTCACCATTTAAGATTTCAGTACCATTATTGCCAGGACCATTAAATTCAACTACGGTTTTTTGAGTTGCTGGGCGGCGCTGACGATTCGTTATATCGGGCCCAAGGACTAAAGTGCCTGATCCAGAGATGATGTGATAGACCTCACTTATTTGATCGTGCTCAGCGACAGAGTCAAGAGCTGGTTGATCTAATTTGCCCCTGTAGACCATGCCAATTCCGACATTAGCTTTACCGATATTAATGTCGCGTACTTGTTGATCAATATGCTTTTCTGCAATCGCTTTTTTTGTATAAGCATCTAACTCAGCTACTGGAATATAAGTTCCGGGACACATATAACAAGTTGGCTGAGGATCAGTTGGGTTGACCTTGGGCTGCGCTAGCGCAAAACCACTCATTCCAAGAATAGCTATAAAGCTAATAATCAATTTCATGTCTGCCCCCTAAATGAACGGCTTTGTACCGTTTTTATTAATTATGGACAGCTTTATTGATATCTGCCTATTAGGGCTAACCCATCCACTGACTGACTGGCGCTTGCGCGTCTTGTAAGGGCTGAGCGATGATATCAATGAGTGTGGGTTCATCACTAGCAATGGCCTCTTTCATGACAGCCTCTAATTTGAGCGGATCTTCTACACGCCAGGATTTAATGCCATAGGCCGCAGCAACTTTGGCATGATCAGTGCGATTGAAGTCGACCGAAAAGTAGCGCTGGTCATAACCTGATTTTTGGCTTGCTTTAATCCACCCATACACTGAATTAGAAATGACAATCATCAGCAAAGGTAGCTTATAGCGAGTAATGGTTTCTAGTTCACCAACAGTAAAACCAAAACTACCATCACCCATTACCGCAACGCATTTTGCATTCGGTCGACCAATCGCTGCGCCAATGGCAGCGGACATGGCAAACCCAAGCGCTCCTTGCGCACGGTTTGTAATGAAATGACGACCTGCCAAATCCGTTTGAAAATAAGCGGAAAAGTAGGGGCAGGGCGTGCCTGGGTCGGCGCACACGATTGCATCGCTAGGTAGTAGGCGATTTAAAGTATGCACAATCCGCTCTGGCAGAATTGGCGTTTCATTAGCGTTAGCCAATTTTAAGAAGGGCAGCATTTTCTCTTCTTTAGCTTTACTGACAACGGCTTTGCCATCAACGCAATTTTGACGTCGACTTGTCAGGTTTGCTTGAATAGATTCAAACAACTGCTCTAGAGTTAATTTGGCATCACCTACTAAACCAACCGCAGTAGGGTAGTTAGCGCCAATGGTTTCAGGATCAACATCAAGATGAATGATGGGGGTTGCTTTATTGGGAAAACGCCAATTTTCCGTGGTGGTTGAGCCTGCTCGACAAGAGATAAAAAAGACTAAATCAGCAGCACTAACTACATCGCGTGTCGCCATTACGCCACCATTTGCGCCAACTACACCAGCATTGAGGGGATGCGTACCCGCTAAGCTACCTTGACCACTGACCGTGGTGCAAACGGGAATATTAAGGAGTTCAACAAGACTTTGCAAAATTGCTTCAGCGCCAGAATTAATTACTCCGCCGCCACAAATGATGACAGGAAATTGTGCTTGCAGGATTAGTTCAGCAGCTCGCTCAATATCGCTCGCATTAGCCACAAAGCGTTGCGCTGGATAAATGCTATTTTCTGTTTGCGCCCAAATATCGCTAATAGAAACGGGATGTTTTTGTACATCATGAGGTAAACAGATATGAGCTGCGCCGGGTCGACCTGTTGTCATTGCACGAAAGGCATTACGCACTACCGAGGGAATTTGCTCGGCTAAGTCGATGGTGGCATTCCACTTTGTCAGCGGCTGATAAAGCGCTTGCTGATTGAGTTCTGTCAGTGGGTATTTGCCGCGCGAAGTTACTGGCACATCGGAGGTAATCCCTAAAATAGGAATTGAGGATTCATTGGCTTCAAGTAAGGCTGGGAGTAGATAGGTTGCTCCGCCACCGCTGGGCCCTTCGCAGACACCAACTTTGCCCGTGACTCGCGCATAGGCGTCAGCCATATATCCAGCACTGCGTTCATCGCGCGTAAGAATATGCTCCATGCCATGATCAAGCCGCTGTAAGGCATCATAAAACGGCAGTGACGTATCACCACATAAGCCAAAAATATGTTTGACCTGATAGGCCTCAAGCATTCGTACTAAGGCTTCAGCACCAGTTAATTGATCAGCCATATTAGTCGTCGAGTTTTAACTGAGTTACTTTGACAAATTGGCTCCAACGTTCAAATTCTGCTTTAGTGTAGCGATCTAAAGTTGGGCCATCGGATGCCAAGACATCAAAACCACCTTGAGTCAGTTTGGCTTTAATTTCGGGATCATTTAAAACTGCTTGAAAGTCTGCTGTTAGTTTTTTCAGAGTTGCAGGCGGTGTATCAGCGGGTGCAAATATACCAATCCAGGAGTAGGCCTCAAAATTGGGATAACCCGATTCTGCAACTGTCGGCGTTTGGGGTAATTCGGGTAATCTACGCGCACCAGTCACAGCTAAGGGCTTTAACTTGTCAGCCTGAATTTGACCCTTAAGAGCAGCATAACTAAGCAAAGTAAGGCTGGCAGTATTACTCACTACCGCTTGAATCGCTGGGCCACCGCCACCATAAGGAACGTGTAAAACAAAAATACCAAATTTTCGTTTGATATCTTCCATGGCCAATTGATTTAATGAGCCAACTCCAGTTGAGGCATAACTATATGCACCCGGTTTTTTTCTGGCTGCCTCAATAAAACCCGCTAAATTATTTGCCGGTATTGATGGGTTGGCTGCTATGACTAATGGAAAGCGCACCAAGAGACTCACTCCCACAAAATCCTTGAAGGTGTCATAAGGTAATTTGGGTTTAACAATGGGGTTAATCGCATGATTATCAAAACTAACTAATAGCGTATTACCATCAGCGGGAGAGCGAGCCACATGTTGGGTTGCTATTTGGCTGGCAGCTCCTGCACGGTTTTCAATCACAACAGGTCTACCAATGCGCTCGGATAATTTGGTTTGAATCGTCCGTGCGGTAATGTCGGTACTACCACCAGGGGGGAATGGCACCACTAAAACTAAAGGTTTGTCACTTTGGGCATAGGCAGCGCAGGCAATCAGTAAGGCGCTGGCAAAAAATGAAAATCGGTTTAGTAAGCCTAGGGATAGAAGGTGTTTAGATAAATGGATCATGACAGGACACTCAGAAAGGTAATTAAAAAGAATTAGGCAATAGTATGCGCTATATTTACACTCTATTTTTAGGGTAATAGGATGATTCCATAATGCGTTTTTTAGCTGCTAAAGCCCAATCTCTATTGCTTATTGTGATCTCGATTGCTGTCGCACTTGGGGTAGTGGAATTGACTTATCGGTCAATTTATAGCGGGCAAGTTAATGCCAACTCAGGCAAAAGCAATCGCTACATGTTGTTTGGCGCATCGAGCGGCGGTAGCGCCTTTCAAAACCTAGATACTATCTTTACCTATAAACCCAATGCAGTTATTCATGCTGAGGCGTTTTATGACATTAAGAATACTCTATTGAAAGAATATGACTATCAATTTAAAACTAATAATTTAGGTTTAGTGCAAGGTCAAGATGTTGATCTAAATAAAGACAGCTTATTGTTATTAGGCGATTCATTCACTGAAGGACAGGGGGCAAGTCCTTGGTTTGAGCGCTTAGTTCAAGCCAAGCAAAATG
>CAILUH010000075.1 GCA_903837335.1 uncultured beta proteobacterium
GCAATTTCATCTAAGGTGAGATTACGGCTAGCTAAGGCGTCGGGGCGGGCACGTACCCGAATGGCATAGCGTTTCGCGCCATAGACTACGACTTGCGCTACGCCAGTAATGGTTGAGATTGTTGGCGAGAGTAAGTTTTCAGCATAGTCATTGAGCTCAGCCAAGTTCATTGAGGGTGAGCTCATGCGCACAACAATGACGGGCGTATCGGCAGGATTAATTTTGCGATAGGAGGGCGGCACCGTCATTTCAATCGGCAAGCGTTTTTGCGCGCGTAGCAGGGCGGCTTGCACATCGACGGCAGCTTTATCAATATCGCGATTGTTATTAAATTCAAGGGTAATGTTCGTAACGCCCAAGAAATTACTGGAGCTAATGACTGTGATGCCATCAATTGTTGAAAATTCTTTTTCTAAGGGCAGTGCGACTGAAGAAGCCATATTCTCTGGTGAGGCGCCTGGCAGAGTGGCGCTAACAGAAATAATTGGCGTATTAAAGCTAGGCAGCGCCGCAACGGGAATTTTGAAATACGCAATCGTGCCAGCGATCACGATAGCCACCGACAGCAAGACGGTCATGACTGGCCGGCGGATGCATAACTCGGAAAGTGTCATTTAGCGGCAGCAGGTGCGGCGCCAGGCGCAGCAGGAGCGGTTGGAGGGGCAGCACTTTTTGCTGGAGCAGCAGCTGCAGCTGGCATGGCTTCACGAATTTTGCCGCCAGGACGTAAATTTTGTTTGCCTTCAACCACCACTCGGCTACCAGGTGCAATGCCAGTAATAACAGACTGGCCTTCGTATTCATAAACCACGGTAATGGGTTTGGAAGCAACTTTATCGCCCGCTTCAACGATGTAAACAATGTGGCCCTTAGGGCTAATAATGATCGCCTGGGAGGGCACCACTAAAGCGTCTTTCAGTTCACCAGCGTTCAGCTTGACGCGGGCAAACTCGCCGGGTAATAAAGTCCCTTTTTCATTGGGTATTTGCGCTTTAACGCGAACTGCAGCAATTACCGGATCGACTTGGTTATCAATCACCAAGACTTTGCCTTCATAACTATTCTTGCTAGAGTCTCCAACGGTAACGCTCACCTGCATGGGGGTACCATCGCCTTGATTTTCTAAGATGATGGGAATATCTTTTTCGGAGATCACAAATTGCACATTGATGGGGTCAAGTTGAGTAATCGTAACCATGGCACCAGTAGTGGTAGTAGCGGTCGAGCTGGTGGCAGTGCTCACCGTATTACTGGCCTGCACCAAGGAGCCTGGAAAGACATTAATAATGCCCGTTCGACCACTAATTGGTGCACGAATCGAGTCGAATGAGAGTTGCACTTGGGCGGCATTGGCAGCAGCTTGAGCCGATCTTGCGTTTGCTAAAGAAGTATCGAGCCCAGCCTTAGAGATAAAATTTTTATCCATTAGCTCTTTAGCGCGTAAATATTGTTTTTGCGCATCATCGGCGAGCGACTTCAGTTTTTCATAGTTTGCTTTATCGACACGATCATCAAGTAGAAATAATAAGTCACCCTGTTTTACTTCCTGACCATCTTTAATGAAGATTTTGCTCACGGTATTTGTAATCATCGGCCGAATATCAACGATGCTATTAGCCACGATAGTACCAGTGGCCTCTATTACTAGTGGCACAGTTTTAGGTTGCACAATCACGGAGGTAATGGTTTGCGGCCCACTGCCTTTTTCGGCTGGAGGGAAGAAATAGGTATAGGCTTTAGAGCTTGCGTAAATCAATATCAAAACAGCCACAATACGCCATTTGTATTTGCCTACAAAGCGCTTAATGCTGCTAAGATTAATTTGCTTGATGCGCACCAGGAGTGCTTGAGCAGCTGGCTTTGCTAGAACAGATTGAGCGCTTTGCCAAACGGCGCAGGCTGTTTTTTTAGCCCAAGCGAGGGATGCATCTAATTTAGTGGAAAGCCAGTTTTTTTGCGGCACAGTATTTAATTCTTTAAGTTGTAGGAGTGTGGCTAACTATCTTAGTTTTGGCGCCTACGGTTAGCTCGCCACATTCTCTCATAAGCTGCAATATTTGGATTGGAGTGGAGGTAGAGGGAGGGGCTACGGGATAAATTCTTCAACCCCGCGATTGGCCAATTGATCGGCCAGCTCATTGCCTGGATCGCCGTTATGGCCTCGTACCCAATGCCAGGAAATGGTATGTTCTGGCAATAAAGAGTCGAGTTCTTGCCATAAATCGGCATTTTTTACTGGGGCTTTTGCGGCAGTGCGCCAATTTCGGGCCTTCCAACCATCCAGCCATTCTGTCACCCCCTTTTGCACGTATTGAGAGTCGGTATAAAGGGCAACCGAACTCGCTTGTTTAAGGGCTCTGAGCGCGTGAATGACAGCGCTTATTTCCATCCGATTGTTGGTGGTGAGCAAAGCCCCACCATGTAAATGTTTCTCATGGTGACCAGAACGTAAAACGGCACCCCAACCCCCAGGACCTGGATTGCCTTTACAGGCGCCATCGGTATAAATCGTAATGTGCGGTAAAGCGGATTTTTTATTCATTCCCTGGAGGCCTTGCGTGCTGTTCCACAGCAGGCGTAAGTTGGGTAAGGGCGGTAGGCCGTTTTGCAGGTATGCGGCCAATCAAGCGCATGCCAGGAGTTCGCTTAATGGCAGAAATCAAAAAGACTGCCCCAAAAATAGGCCACCAGCGATTTCCCATCGGTTCTAAAAAATCCATTCTTGCCATCCCTGCGGAACTTTGTAAGGGAAACTTATAACAGCCAAAATGACCCCGATCAACAGAATAATCGAGTAATTTTAGCCAATCTTTGAGGCGGAGGAGGCTAATAAATTGCCCGGATCGTGGTAAATAGGGTGCACCAAATAAATGGCTTAAATATTGCCTAACGCCCCAGACGCTGGCTGGATTAAAGCCAGAAATAATCACGCGCCCTTCGGGTAACAAAATCCGATCGACTTCGCGCAAAATTTGGTGGGGGTCGGCGGCAAATTCCAAGACATGGGGCAAAAGCACTAAATCAATGCTTTGGTTAGCGAAGGGGAGTTCGGTGGGGAGACCTTCCACAATATGCCATCCTTGCTTATGCGCTTGCCGGCTAGCAATAGCAAGGCCCTGCAGTTCCTGCTCGGCAAGCGTTCCAGAGGTAAGACCCATTTCGCCGGGACTTACATAGAGAGCATGCAAGGGCATGCGATTAGACTTTAAAGCATCGAGTTGGGGTAAACCAATTTGTAAAGCATGAAAACCGAAGAGATCGCCCACAGCAGTAGCGAAGCGTTTTTCTTCCCAAGCTAAGACATATTGGCCTGGGGGCGAGTTTAGCCATTGCTCCCAAGAAGACCAAGGTGGGGCATTTAGTAACTCACTTGGTGGGGGAGTTGATATCATTAGGTCTTGTTTTGCATCCGAGGTTTTCGTCTAATGGTCAAGAGTACAGCATTGCAAGTTTGGCCGATTCCAGCCTTTAGTGATAACTACATCTGGTGCATTCATGATGGGCATTCTGCTCTCATTGTTGATCCGGGCGATGCTGCCCCAGTGATTCAATATCTGCAAGAAAATCAATTGCAGTTAACAGGAATTTTAATCACCCATTACCATGCTGATCATATTGGCGGCATTGCAGATTTATTAAGCGCAACGTCAAATGGGCATACATTGCCAGTGTATGGCCCCGTTGCTGAAGAAATTCCTGGGTGCAACCATCCTTTGATACAAGGCGATGAAGTGCATATAGCTGCCCCAGCAAGCTATTTTCAGGTTCTTGAAGTGCCAGGTCATACCTTGGGCCACATTGCTTACTTTGCACCAGCATTAGAAGTTAAAGACCCCCCTAGAGTAGAGCCTCCGCGCCTATTTTGTGGCGATACTTTATTTGCTTCTGGTTGCGGCCGCTTATTTGAAGGTACACCAACGCAAATGCATGCGTCCTTAGCAAAATTTGCCGCTTTGCCCGGCAATACGTTGGTGTATTGCACCCATGAATACACGCTGTCGAACATTCGCTTTGCTATAGCAGTAGAACCGAATAATACGGATTTAATTGCCTGGGCAAAACACGCAGCTGACTTACGAGCAGCACATTTACCCACCGTGCCAACGACCATTGCCCAAGAAATGAAAACGAATCCTTTTATGCGTTGTGATCAACCCGCTGTGATCGCCGCAGCATGCAAGATTGCTCAGCGACCCGCTCTAGATAGTGCTGCTGCAGTATTGGCAGCCATTCGTGCTTGGAAAGATCAGTTTTAGTGCGTCGCGCAGCGGGCTATCGTTTACATCTTTGCGGGTTACTCATCTCTATTGCGCTAGTGTTGGGGGGTTGTGCAACGGGCCCCCAATGGAGTTCAGACACCCGCACAGGCGCTACTACCAAAGACCCACGCGCAGCAAAAGCGCCCCGTATTAATTTAAATGAGCAGTCAGTAAATAGTTTAGATGCGCCTAGTAATAATTTATGGATTCACATTCGCAACGGCTTTCAAATGCCCGAACTCGAAAGCCCATTAGTCATTCAGCAAACAGTTTGGCTTGCGGCACGACCAGAGTATGTGCAACGCTCGATGGCCCGTTCATCGCGTTATTTATTCTATATTGTGCAAGAAGTGAATCTCCGCGGCATGCCCACAGAGCTGGCCCTTTTACCTTTTGTTGAGAGCGCTTTTAATCCGCAGGCTAAGTCCGTCGCTAAGGCTTCTGGTATTTGGCAATTTATGCCTAAAACGGGTAAAGATTTTAAGTTAACCCAAAATGTATTTCGGGATGAGCGGCGCGATGTATTGCAGTCAACGGATGCTGCCCTAGATTATTTACAGCGCTTATATAAACAATTCGGTGATTGGCAACTGGCTTTGGCCGCTTACAATTGGGGTGAAGGCAACGTGCAGCGCGCCATCAGTAAAAATCAAGCAGCTGGGCTGCCTACCGGCTATAGCGATATAAGTATGCCGAATGAAACGCGCAACTATGTACCTAAATTAATGGCCTACCGCAATATTGTGATGCAGCCAGAAGCCTATGGCATTGTTTTACCGCAAGTAGAGAATCATCCGTATTTTGTGGCCGTGGATGTCACTCGTGATATCGATGTCAAATTAGCTGCAAATTTAGCCGAGATGCCGCTCGAGGAGTTTTTAAATTTAAATCCCTCATTTAATAAGCCCGTGATTTTAAGTGCCGCCAACCAACAAATCTTATTACCGTTTAGTCGCGCTGAAATTTTTCAGGCGAATTTAAAGCAGTATCAAAAACCATTAGCATCTTGGACGGCAGTGACTATTGCCAAATCTGAATCGCCTGAACAAGCCGCTAAGACCCTGGGGGTAGATGTTGCGCAGTTGCGCGAAGTGAACGGGATACCTAAGGGCATGCGCATTAAGGGGGGCTCAACAGTTTTAATTCCAAAATCTGCCGGCAAAACCAGTGATATTTCGGTGAATTTGGCCGAAAATGCCAGTTTAAGCTTGGAAAAGCCACCTCCACCGCCAACCCCTAAAAAGGTGAGTAAACAAAGTAAGTCGGCTGCTAAAGCAAGCCCAAAGGATGCTACTAAGCGTAAATCCCCATCGACAGCGCCAGCAAAATCTGCGAAAAATACGCTTACTAAACCATTAACTGCAACTACGAACAGTGGCAAGGTGGCGGTCAAAAACTAACTTGATGGGGTTGAATATCTTATGGTGCAGGCAGCCAAGCAATACGCTTCATATAAAACCGTACATGAATCTTCAATTGCCGATCCAATTGAATTTTGGGGTGAACAGGCTAAGCTAATTCACTGGGAAAAGCCGTTTAAGCAAGTATTGGATTATTCCAATCCCCCCTTTAGTAAATGGTTCGCGGGTGGCTTAACCAATCTTTGTTACAACGCAGTCGATCGCCATTTAGTGGAACGGGGTGACCAAATTGCCTTAGTCGCAGTCTCCACCGAAACAAACCAAGAAAAAACCTACACCTTTCGGGAGCTGCATGCGGAGGTGAATCGTATGGCAGCAATTTTAAAAACCAACGGGGTTAATAAAGGCGACCGCGTTTTAATTTATATGCCAATGATTGCCGAGGCTTGTTTTGCCATGCTCGCTTGCGCACGAATTGGGGCGATTCATTCGGTCGTATTCGGCGGTTTTGCTTCGCATAGCCTGGCAGCGCGCATTGATGATGCTCAACCTAAAATGATTATTTCGGCTGAGGCTGGTATGCGCATGGGTAAGGGCGTACCCTATAAACCCTTATTAGATGAAGCAATTGCTTTAGCTGAATTTAAGCCAACGAAGGTATTGATTGTGAATCGTGGCTTGACTCCCTTCACCTCAGTAGCTGAGCGAGACTTAGATTACGCAGCCGAGCGGGAAAAAAATATCGCCACTCAGGTTGCCGTGGAATGGGTTGACGCCACCCATCCCTCCTATATTTTGTACACCTCTGGTACTACGGGGAAACCGAAAGGTGTGCAGCGCGATACGGGTGGTTATGCAGTTGCGCTAACTGCGAGCATGCAGCATATTTTCTGTGGCAAGCCAGGCGAGACCATGTTTACGACTTCCGACATTGGTTGGGTAGTGGGACATAGCTACATAATTTACGCACCGCTGTTAAACGGCATGGCAACCATCATGTATGAAGGTACGCCACTGCGGCCCGATGCCGGAATTTGGTGGAGTTTAGTTGAAAAATATAAAGTCTCTGTGATGTTTTCAGCGCCAACGGCTGTGCGCGTACTAAAGAAACAGGACCCCAGTTTTTTAGCTAAATATGATTTGTCGAGCTTGCGTTATTTATTTTTGGCTGGTGAGCCTCTCGACGAACCTACTGCAAATTGGATTCATGAGGCGATTAATAAGCCGGTGATAGATAACTATTGGCAAACGGAAACTGGTTGGCCTATTTTAGCGATTCAAAGTGGGGTGGAGTCCATGCCCCATAAATTTGGTTCGCCTGGTTTACCTTCATTCGGCTACAACATGAAATTGCTGGATGATGCTACTGGTGCTGAATTAGGCGCGGATGCGAAAGGGGTAATTGCCATTGAAGGACCTTTACCCCCAGGTTGTATGCAAACGATTTGGGGTGATGATGCGCGCTACGTGAAGACCTATTGGGAATCGATCCCTGGGAAATTAATTTATTCGACCTTCGATTGGGGTATTAAAGATAGTGACGGTTATTTTTTCATTCTCGGGCGCACTGATGATGTGATCAACGTTGCCGGCCATCGCTTAGGAACGCGTGAAATTGAAGAAAGTTTGTCTAGTCACCCGAACCTCGCAGAGGTTGCCGTGGTGGGTATTGCCGATCAATTGAAAGGCCAAGTTGCAATTGGCTTTGCAATCCTAAAAGATGCTACGCAAACCGCAACCTTAGAAGCCGAGTTGATGAAAACAGTCGACTCGCAGTTAGGCGCCGTTGCTCGCCCAGCAAGGGTCTATATCGTCAATGCCTTACCAAAAACCCGCTCAGGAAAAATTGTGCGCCGCGCTTTGCAAGCGGTAGCCGAAGGGCGTGATCCAGGTGATATCAGCACTATGGAAGACCAAGCGGTTTTGATGCACATTAAAGAAGTGATTGAGCAAAAACGGAGCTAGGAAGAGCGCAAGCTGGTATGATAGTAGGGTTCGTAACTCATAAATTACCCTAGCGCTTAAAGACACTCACCTCCCGCAAATTGTCCCGGGTAGGTCTTTTGGGGCGAGCAGGGTCGGATGGCAGTAGGGATTGGAGAATTTTTGTCACCCTTGCTTCCTTCTTTTCCTCCCGCAGTATTGGCACTGGCTGATGGCAGCATATTTGCTGGCTACAGTATTGGCGCACCCGGTGAAACTACTGGTGAAGTCGTTTTCAATACCGCAATGACGGGCTATCAAGAAATCCTAACTGATCCCAGTTATGCGCGCCAAATTGTCACCTTAACTTATCCCCATATTGGTAACGTTGGCGTTAATGCACAGGATGCAGAATCGGCTCAGGTCTACGCCGCAGGATTAGTCATTAAAGACCTATCGCGGCGGGTTTCGAATTTTCGTGCTGAAGATAGCCTGGAACACTATTTGCAAGAGGCTAAGGTGCCCGGCATTGCAGGCATTGATACGCGTAAATTAACGCGGTTATTGCGGGATAAGGGCGCGCAGTCGGGTGCTATTGTGGCCGGACGCCTTGGCGATTCGATTGAGCAATTAAGTAAGCACGCTTTGCAGTTAGCAAAATCGTTTACCGGTATGGCTGGACTCGATTTAGCACAAGTGGTTACAACTCCCTATGCTTATGAATGGCGAGAGGGCGAATGGGAATTGCATGGCCCCATTGGTAAGCCAGCCTATCGCATGCTGGATGAAGATAAGCCCCCAAAAAATTTAGGAAAATTAAAACACGTCGTGGCCTATGACTTTGGCGTAAAACGGAATATCTTAAGAATGCTGACTGAGCGTGGTTGTTTATTAACCATAGTGCCGGCCAAAACCAGTGCTGCTGAAGTGATGGCGATGAAACCCGATGGCGTATTTTTATCGAATGGACCAGGCGATCCCGAGCCATGCGATTACGCTATTACTGCTGCCAAGACGATTATCGATGCCGGTATTCCTACCTTCGGTATTTGTTTGGGGCATCAAATCATGGGCTTGGCCGCGGGTGCAAAGACCCTCAAAATGAAATTTGGTCATCATGGTGCAAATCATCCCGTCAAAGATCTCGACAGCGGCAAAGTTGCCATTACTTCACAAAATCACGGCTTTGCAGTGGATGCAAAAACCTTACCAACCAATGTGCGCGTGACCCACGTTTCTTTGTTTGACGGCTCTTTGCAAGGTTTAGCTTGGAACGATAGACCCGCTTTTTGTTTTCAAGGCCATCCCGAAGCTTCACCCGGACCGCACGATATTGGCTATTTATTTGATCGCTTCATGGATTTAATGCAAGCACCAAAGCAGCAGGAGGTTACCCGTGCCTAAGCGCAGCGATCTGCACAGTATTTTAATTATTGGCGCCGGCCCAATTGTGATTGGACAGGCGTGTGAGTTTGATTACTCGGGTGCGCAAGCTTGCAAAGCGTTGCGTGATGAGGGTTACAAAGTCATTTTGGTGAATAGCAATCCTGCAACCATCATGACTGATCCCGATATGGCCGATGTGACTTACATTGAACCTATTACCTGGGAAGTGGTTGAGCGCATTATTGCGCTTGAAAAGCCCGATGCGATTTTGCCAACGATGGGCGGCCAAACTGCCTTAAATTGTGCACTTGATTTGCATCGCCATGGGATTTTAGAAAAATATGGTTGCGAATTAATTGGCGCCTCTCCAGAAGCGATTGATAAAGCAGAAGATCGGCAGAAGTTTAAAAATGCCATGACGAAAATTGGTCTAGGCTCGGCTAAGTCAGGTATTGCTCATACCATGGAAGAAGCCTTAGCAGTGCAGCAGCGTCTCCAAACAGAAACGCAAAGCGCTGGCTTTCCCGTAGTCATTCGCCCTTCCTTTACGATGGGGGGTTCTGGCGGAGGCATTGCATATAACCGTGAGGAATTTGAAGAAATTTGTAAGCGTGGTCTCGAACTATCACCCACTAATGAATTATTAATTGAAGAATCATTATTGGGTTGGAAAGAGTTTGAGATGGAAGTGGTGCGTGACCGCGCGGATAACTGCATTATTGTTTGCTCGATTGAAAACTTAGATCCGATGGGCATCCATACTGGTGATTCGATTACTGTTGCTCCAGCACAAACCTTAACGGATAAAGAATATCAATTGATGCGTAACGCTTCAATTGCGGTCTTACGAGAAATCGGCGTTGATACCGGTGGCTCGAACGTGCAATTTTCTATCAACCCAGTTGATGGCCGCATGATCGTCATTGAAATGAATCCCCGCGTCTCACGTTCTTCTGCGTTAGCCTCAAAGGCTACTGGCTTTCCGATTGCCAAAATTGCTGCTAAGTTGGCAGTAGGCTACACCTTAGATGAGTTACAAAATGATATTACTGGTGGTGCTACGCCAGCCTCATTTGAACCCACCTTAGATTATGTGGTCACGAAAATTCCCCGTTTTGCTTTCGAGAAATTCCCCCAAGCCGATTCGCGGCTAACAACGCAAATGAAATCAGTTGGCGAGGTCATGGCGATTGGCCGTACTTTCCAAGAATCATTTCAAAAGGCCTTACGTGGTTTAGAGGTTGGCGTCGACGGTCTCGATGAAAAATCGACTGAATTAGAGGAGGTCATTCAAGAAATTGGCGAACCTGGACCTGAGCGAATTTGGTATGTAGGCGATGCTTTTCGTTTGGGTATGAGCCTTGATGAAATTTATGATGAAACTAAAATTGATCCTTGGTTTTTAGAACAAATTGAAGAACTCATCCAGTTAGAGGCAGACGTAAAGTTGCGCCAACTCGATACGCTAGCGGCGGCCGAGTTACGTTTCTTAAAGCAAAAAGGGTTCTCTGATCGCCGTCTAGCACGGTTGTTGCAAGTCGAAACTGCCGCGGTGCGCGCCGCGCGCCAGCGATTAAAAGTATTGCCAGTGTATAAGCGCGTCGATACCTGCGCTGCTGAATTCTCTACCAATACGGCTTATTTATATTCCACCTATGAGGCTGAGCATGGCGAATGTGAAGCTAGCCCGAGCCAGCGTGACAAGATCATGGTGCTAGGCGGTGGCCCTAACCGTATTGGCCAAGGTATCGAGTTTGATTATTGTTGTGTGCATGCGGCGCTAGCGTTACGTGAAGATGGGTATGAAACCATCATGGTGAATTGCAACCCTGAAACCGTCTCAACCGACTACGATACCTCCGATCGTTTGTACTTTGAGCCGCTTACTTTAGAAGACGTATTAGAAATTGTTGCCAAGGAAAAGCCGCTAGGCGTCATTGTGCAATATGGTGGGCAAACGCCGTTGAAGTTGGCTTTAGACCTTGAGGCGAATGGTGTGCCGATTATTGGTACCTCACCCGATATGATTGATGCGGCCGAAGATCGTGAGCGTTTTCAAAAATTATTGCAAACCTTGGGTTTGTTACAGCCA
>CAILUH010000076.1 GCA_903837335.1 uncultured beta proteobacterium
AGTTGCTAGATCTAATTTAATCACCTCAGAAGGGCAAGAGCCAACTAAAAAAAGGAGCTTAATATCAGGACGTCGCTCTAATAGCTGCGCCACCACCCGATCGAGCTCTTCATTCGCATCTGCTAAGCCAGCCAAATCACGATCATCAATAATTGCAGTGGCAAAACGGGGCTCGGCAAATATCATCACGCCAGCCGCCGACTGAATTAAGTGTGCGCAAGTTCTTGAGCCCACCACTAAAAAGAATGCGTCTTGTATTTTGCGATGTAGCCAAATGATTCCAGTCAAGCCACAAAACACTTCGCGCTGCCCACGCTCTTTAATAATGGGCAAAATTTGTCGCTCAACTTGCGGGGCAATGATAGTACTCATGCTGTCAGCCCCTGGCTCATCTGGTGTTTTTCTTGCAAGCGTGCGGCCCGTAATTTCAGAATAAATTGCCCTGCATTAATAACATACGTGAAATAAGCCGCCAAAGCTAAATACATTAATTCTTGCTCGGTTAATAATCCCATCAGTAGGCACACGACATAGGCAGTGTGAAGCGCTATCACAAGCATGCTAAATACATCTTCCCAATAAAAGGCTTTGGCAAAGAGGTATTTACCAAAGACTACCTTCTCCCAAATACAACCGGTGACCATAATGGTGTAAAGGCAGAAGGTTTTAATCAACACTGAAATATTGGCCGCAGTTTCGCCATTACCCGTCATTAAAAACCGCATTACTAAATAGAGACTTACCAAAAAAACCACGAACTGCACTGGCGCTAGTAAGCCCTGTACTAAAGTCCATTTGGTTTGGTCCCGCCTAAGCCGTTCAGCAGGCGTATAGAGGGGTTGATAAGTTCTTGCCATTACTCTTAACCAAGGGTTCCAATTGCTCAATGTGTAAACAAAAGTTTACGCTTTTTCTATTTTTTAGCCCACTAGGTATCTACCCCTAGATTATGTAAATTGAAATTGACAGTTTGCCCCTAAATTGCGTAATCTAGAGGCCTGGCATAGAAGTCTTGGATAGTCTCGGGCTTAAATATTGTTGCAGTGCAATATTTTTACCTTTTTGACTGGAGTTTATGTGAATGTACTAAATCGACCCTTATCAACATGTGAAATTTCCACATTGGCTTCCGATCTTGCGCAAAATGCACGTCAAAAGAGTAAATCTGCTAACTCCAGTTATCTTGCTAAGGTGGTTGAACAAAAGGTATTACCTCGCTTATTGGCAGATCAGGGAAATATTAAACAGTTAAAACTAGAAAATATTACGCATTCACCTTTGCAAATATCTGCGCAGGAAATTAGCGCATTTTCTGTCTTATTACTAACGGCGTCCTATGCCGAGTGTCGCGATTATGCTTTGCGCTTATGTCATGCGGGTTGCTCGATTAATGAAATTTACTATAGCTTAGCAGTTGATGCGGCAAGAAATTTAGAGTACTTGTGGGAAGTTGACGCTTGTACATTTGGCGCAACAACGATCGCAATTGGTCATTTACAAGCTATTTTGCGTGAGCTTAATCCGCTTTTTCACACTCAAGCAGATCTGCACTATCAAACTAAAGGGCATGCCTTTGCCTTTGCAATGCCTAACTCGCAGCATACACTTGGCGTTTTTCTGTTAACTGAAAATCTTATTCAACATGGCTGGAATGTTTTAGCGTCTCACAAAACGAGCAAAGTAGAAATTCTCAGCACCGTTAAAGATACCTTCTTCCATTTTGCTGCCATTTCTATTTCCTCCATTCAACATTGGGATGAACTAGAAAAAATGATTCCACTCATTCGAAAAGCATCTTTAAATCCCCAATTACATATTATGGTAGGTGGTGCTCTATTTACAGCGTGCCCCAAATTACTTGAGCAATCGAGTGCTGATAGCTGCACAAGTGATCTTGAAGCAGCCATTAAAACGGCGGCAAGCTTAGTCAAATAGTACGTCCAACATCCAAGGCATCTCTTGTCGTCGTCAACCCTAAATCCCCTTTTACAGATTGGCTCGCTTGCACCGCCAGAGGTAGCAATAGTCATTCAAGCTGGATCCGATCTAGCTATCGTAATGGATGAGCAAGCCGTCATTCTCGGTTTGGCCTTCGGAAATTCTGAGCTATACAGTAAAAATCTCCAGGCCTTAGTAGGAAAAAATTGGGAAGAGACTGTTTCACTGGAAAGCCGCATTAAAGTTCAAACCCTTCTTAAAGACGCAAAGGAATCAGGCGCCTCTCGACTTCGGCAAATTAATGTTGCTATTCCTGGGGCAGCTGATCTCCCTTTTCTGTGTGCTGCGATTTATTTACCAAATAGCAAACGCGTTGTTGCTTTATATCGAGATTTGCGTGAGGTATCTTTATTACAACAACGCTTAATTGATGCCCAGCAAACGATCGAGCTCGACTATGCGCGTTTGCGAGATATGGAAATGCGCAATCGGATTTTATTTGAAATTGCCTCAAGTGAAAATATCATCATTGATAGTACGCATTTTAAAATTTTAGAAGCAAATGCCCGGTTTGTTGAAATTGTCGGAGAGCCCATAAAAAAAATCATTGGTAAATCTTTTCTAGATTATCTGGCCAAAAAAGATCTCGACACCGTTCGGGAAGCCTTAAGCAAAGCCCGCTATGGCAGCGAAAAAATTGAATGCACTGCAACCTTTAATAGCACTAATATGTTTTTAATCGCAGCCCCTTTTCGCAGTGCAAATCAAGCCTTAATTTTGATTTCCATGAAAGTAGTCCAGGATACTGAAATTACGGGGGTTAATACTAGTCAGGCCCTGGCTTTATTTGCCTTAGAAAATTCAGCCGATGCCTTTGTGGTTACCAACTTACAAGGCATGATTTTGAGCACTAATCATGCCTTTCGTAAAATGATCATGGTGGAAAAGCCGGAGCAACTCCTTCATGAGTCGCTGGAGATTTGGCTAGAGCGGGCCAGCATTGATTTAAAAGTGATGTTATCGAATTTACAGGCAGAGGGAAGTATTAAATTATTTGCGACCACAATTCGCGATTCTTTTGGAACTTTTCATCCGGTTGAAATATCTGCATCCGCGATGACTAACCCAAAACCCTGTATCGGCTTTTCGATTCGCGAAATCGGCTCTCGTATTCGCCCCCAATATCAAGTTGGCCAAGGTATCTCCCGCTCGAATGAAGAGTTAACCCAACTGGTGGGTCGCTTGCCCTTAAAAGAAATTTTGAATGAAACTACCGATTTAATCGAAGAGTTATGCATTAAAGCGGCCCTCGATTTATCCCGAGGCAATCGTGTAGCCGCTTCGGAAATGCTGGGTTTATCCCGCCAAAGTCTTTATATCAAGCTGAGAAAATTTGGACTCAATGATCCCTCCAAAGAGAATGATTTGGAGCAATAAATGCCCTATTTAATGGGTGCACCTGTGGTGATCGTTGCCTTAGTCAAAATCGCTCAAAATGCAAAATTGCGTGGCATTGCCAAGCTGATGTTTGGTCGCTATCAACTTGGCTCTGTGCCCGGCTTGCAACTAATTAAACACCTAGGATCGGGTGTCAATGGGGGTTTCTCAGTTAAACCAAGTGCTATTCATCAGGGTCTTTTTGCTGCTTTTAATAGTCAAGGCGAAGCAACGCGGTTTTTACAAAAATCCGCTTTATTAGCCTGGTATCGCGATCATGCAGATGATTTTTTTACCGCGCAATTACAAACCTATTCTTGTAAGGGTAGTTGGAGTGGTAAGTCGCTACCAATTTATGATGCCCAAATTCCAACTGGGGCAATCGCCTCACTTACCCGAGCTTCGATTAAACCTTGGTATGCGCAACAATTTTGGAGCAAAGCGCCTCCA
>CAILUH010000077.1 GCA_903837335.1 uncultured beta proteobacterium
CTCAATCGTAATGATGCCAGCAATACCACCATACTCATCTACAACAACAGCAAGATGATTACGGTTATCGCGAAAATCGCGCAATAAAACACTAAGTCGCTTTGATTCAGGAATAAAAACTGCCGGGCGCAGCCAATCGCGTAATTGAAAATCGGCGACTGCGGAATAGCGTAAAAGGTCTTTAGCTAATAAGATGCCAATGACTTTGTCACGACTGCCTTCAAAAACAGGAAAGCGCGAGTGTGCCGCCGTAATAACCTCAGCAATAATTTGGGATATGGGTAAGTTAACATCAATCCAGTCTAACTGCGCTCGGGGGACAAGGATATCGCGGGCGCATAATTCGCCTACTTGAAAAACGCCCTCAATCATCGCTAAAGCATCAGCATTAATGAGACCCTCTACTTGAGCTTGACGTAAGGTATTAATAAGGTCGCGGCGCTGTTCAGCTGGTGAGCTGGGTTCTGGGCTAAGAAACTCGCTTAAGCGCTCGAGTAGGGTTTTTTGGATTTCAGGCATGGATCAATTTTCTAATAAGGGTTAGGGTAGCCGAGCATTTTGAGGATCCTAACTTCTAAAGCCTCCATTTTTTTCGCTGCTTGTGGTTTTTCATGGTCAAAGCCGCGGGCATGTAGACAACCATGTAGCACTAAATGGGCTAAATGGGCTTCTAGCGATTTATTTTGGGCGCGCGCTTCGGCAAGAACGACAGGCCAGCAAATAACAATGTCTGCATGCAGCGGCAGCGCTCTTGTAGTTTTGCTTTTGACTTCGCTATAAATAAAAGTCAGTACGTTAGTTGATTTATCGCGTTGCCGAAAATGGTGATTCAACGCCTTACTTTCAGCTTGATTAATAAAGCGGATTGTGAGTTCACCTTGCACCTTACTAAGCGCCGTTAAAATCCAGCGGCGAATTTTTTTCTGCGCAACTAGGGTGAGAACTTTTTCCTCGAGGCTTGCGCTAGCAAATTGGAAATTGATTTTAGGCAATTTCAGCATAAACTATTTCACCGCGTAAGGTATGGGCTAACACTTCGGTAATGCGTACGGTTTGTATTGAGCCAAGCCATTTTTGTAGATCATGTGAGGGCGCAGGAATATGAATAACACGATTATTTTCGGCGCGACCCTGTAAATTGATTCCATCTTTTGCCAGGCCTTCAATTAAAACGGTTTCTTCATTGCCCAACATATTTTGACTAATGATATTTGCTTGTGAATCAATGAGGGCCAATAATCGATGTAAACGCTGTAACTTTACTTCATGCAGTGTTTCATCAGGCAGATTTGCCGCAGGTGTGCCAGGACGAGGACTAAAAATAAAACAGAAGCTATTATCAAAGTGCAATTCTTTAACCATTTGCAATAATTTATCAAAGTCAGCTTCAGTTTCTCCTGGAAAGCCGACAATGAAATCACTCGATAAAGTCAGGTTCGGTCTTACTGCACGCATGCGTCGAATAATGCTTTTAAATTCTAGGGCAGTGTAACCCCGCTTCATTGCCCCTAAAATCCGATCGGATGCATGCTGTACAGGCAGATGTAGGTGGCTCACAAGTTGTGGGACGCGTGCATAGACATCAATCAAGCGTTGACTAAATTCTTTAGGATGACTAGTGGTAAAACGAATCCGATCAACCCCAGGAATTTCAGCCACATACTCAATTAAAAGCGCAAAATCAGCCAAGGTATTTGAGTCACTTAGTTTGCCTTGATAAGCATTCACATTTTGGCCTAAAAGCACAATCTCTTTGACACCTTGAGCGGCTAGGCCGGCAATTTCAACCAGCACATCATCTAATGGGCGCGAGACTTCTTCGCCCCGGGTATAAGGCACCACACAGTAACTACAATATTTCGAGCAGCCTTCCATAATGGAAACATAGGCTGATCCCCGAGTTTGACGCGAAACCGGCAAGTGATCAAATTTTTCAATTTCAGGAAAAGAAATATCGACTTGTGAGTTGCCAGTGCGCAGGCGCTTAGCCAATAAGTCGGGCAGGCGATGCAAGGTTTGCGGGCCAAAGACAATATCAACATGCGGAGCGCGACTAATAATTTGCTGCCCCTCTTGGCTGGCCACACAACCCCCAACACCAATTAATAAATCGGGTTTGGTTTTTTTAAGTTCACGTAGTCGACCTAAATCGGAAAATACCTTATCTTGGGCTTTCTCCCGTATCGAGCAGGTATTGAGTAATACCACATCGGCTTGCTCTAAATCTAAGGTAGTTTCCATACCTTCAGACGCATGGAGGATGTCGGCCATTTTGTTCGAGTCGTACTCGTTCATTTGACAGCCAAACGTTTTGATATAAAGCTTTTTCATATGCCGTTCTCAGGTTTATAGCTGGGGGCGAAGCTCGGATTTTAAGGGAAATACACCAAACAAGCTAGAG
>CAILUH010000078.1 GCA_903837335.1 uncultured beta proteobacterium
GCCGGCAGTTACCTGACGGCTCAAGCTCCCTACCCGCAGACTCAGCGGGAAGCCTCATCGTCTGCTTACTTGGGATTGCTCCAGGTGGAGGTTACCGCGTTTCACCGTAACTAAATACGCTCGTCTCTGTGGCCCTATTCCGCACGTCGCCGTGGATGGCTGTTAGCCAACACCTTTCCCTATGGAGTCCGGACTTTCCTCCCCCTCCTTTAAAAGAGGCGGCGATTGCCTAATTGACTCTGCGCTTGAAGTCTAACGCAGTCACCAGAATTTAGTTGGGAGCGAACTACGGAGATTACGCGAGCGACCAAGAAATGGTTCCACCTGCGCGCAGGGGCACGATAGTGGTATCACCCAAAGGTAGTTCACTTGGTACTGGTTGGGCTTGCTTTTGCAAGTGGATGATTTCAGTATTTCTCGGTAAACCATAGAAATCGGCGCCATAAAAACTCGCAAATGCCTCAAGTCGATCAAGCCGCCCAACCGATTCAAAGGCTTCGGCATATAAACCCAATGCATTAAAAGCGCTAAAGCATCCGGCACAACCACAGGCACTTTCTTTCAGGCCTTTTGGATGTGGGGCGCTATCAGTGCCTAAAAAGAAACGCGCATTACCACTGGTTGCCATCTCAAGCAATGCTAAGCGATGTTCTTCGCGTTTTAAAACTGGTAAACAATAATGATGGGGGCGAATGCCCCCGGCAAAAATGGCGTTGCGATTCAGCAATAAATGTTGGGGAGTAATAGTGGCGCCCAAGGTATTTTTATTTGCCGTATGTGCATCGCGCACATATTGAGCAGCCTGCATCGTAGTGATGTGTTCAAAGACAATACGCAGTTCAGGAAAATCACGCCGCAATGGTTCAAGCGTGCGATCAATGAAAACCGCCTCCCGATCAAACACATCAACAGCTGGGTCGGTCGTTTCGCCATGAATTAATAAAGGTAAATTCGCTTTTTGCATTGCCTCAAGAACAGCACTGCAGTGTTTTAAATTGCTCACCCCAGAATCACTATTGGTTGTCGCGCCAGCAGGATATAACTTGATACCGACAATTCCAGCATCTTGTGCCTTTTGAACTTCTGCTCCAGGTGTATTGTCAGTAAGATATAAGGTCATTAGTGGCGTAAATTGTGCGGGCATGAGTTGCTTTAATTGCAACTCGATGCGCTCACGATAGGCTTGGGCCAGCGCTACAGTCGTGATGGGCGGTTGCAAATTAGGCATGATCACCGCCCGCGCAAATTGCTTAACCGTATGTGATAACACATCCTTAAGTACCGCACCGTCACGAATATGTAAATGCCAATCGTCTGGTTTCACCATACTAAGTGAGCTGAGCGAATTTAGTGGCATAGCCTTAATTTTTCTCTAACAAAATAATACGGAAATCATTTACATTGGTGAGTGTAGGACCAGTATCTACTAAAGCATTTAATTCTGCAAAAAAACCATAACAATCGTGCTTCATTAAAAATGCAGTGGGATTCAAATTACGCTCTTTCGCTAGCTTACGTACTCCGGGTGTAAACCAGGCGCCCGCATTGAATTCGCTACCATCAATACCGTCGGTATCTGCTGCTAAAGCAGAGATATTGGGTAAATCGCTAGTTGCTGCAAAAAGGGCTAGGAGAAATTCACTACACCGACCGCCACGACCTTTCATCTCAGCCGGAATAGTGACGGTACATTCGCCACCGGAAATAAGCGCTACTGGTAAATTGGCCCATTGTTGATGAAGAATAATTTCGCGTGCAATAGCGGCATGAACCAAAGCTACATCATGTGCTTCACCAGTAATCGTATCTCCTAAAACAATGGGGGTATAGCCTTGGCTTGCGATGAAGTTGGCGGCGGCTTGCAAGCTTTGGCGCGCAGTTGCAATGACATGATTACGGACTTGCGCCCCAACTAAATCGACTTCTTTTAACGTTTCAGGTATCTTGCCATCGCGACCCTCTTGCAGGTGTTGTAAAACACTTGCCGGTAAATTGCACACATCTAAATTGTATTTAGCCAGAATCGCTAAGGCATTGTCATAACTCGAATAATCGGCTGCACAGGGTCCGCTAGCAATATCTGCAGGATGGTCGCCAGTAACATCGGAAATTAATAAAGCCTCTACCCGTGCGCCTCGCGCCATCGCACTACGCGCCAAGTTTCCGCCCAAAATAGCTGACAGATGTTTGCGCACAATATTCATCTCTTCGATAGGTGCGCCACTACGTAATAACGCTTCGGTAGTTTGGCGCATATCGGTCATGCTGATACCACTTTGGGGCAAGGTAAGTAGGCTCGAACCGCCGCCAGACACTAGCACGATAAGGGTTTCGCCTGCCTGCAGTTCTTGCACCCGCTGCAGAATTTCAATTGCCCCGTTCATGCCTGCTTGATCAGGCACTGGGTGCCCTGCTTCAACGATGCGGATCGCTTGGGTTGGTGCCCCATGCCCATAACGCGTTAAAACGAGCCCCTCAAGCTTAGCCTCTGGCCAACTTGAGGCAGCATATGCCTCTAAGGCGCTTGCCATTGCAGCGCTTGCCTTGCCTGCGCCCACCACCAAGCAGCGGCCCTGCGGCTCTGTCCCGGCAGGAAAAATCTGCTGCAAACAATTAGCCATGATATGGCGTGGCTCTGCAAGTTGTAAGGCAGCCACAAAGGCTTGCTGCAAAATCGCTGGGGTATTAGGACTCATTGACTAATTCTAAACAATGACTAGCTACTGCGCTAAGTTAGCGATCGGGCACAGTATTTTCACTGCGCTCTTGCATTTGCCACATTTCCGCATATTTGCCGTTGAATTCCACTAATTCAAGATGCGTGCCGCGCTCAATAATCCGTCCTTGATCCATTACTAAAATTTGATCGGCATGTACGATAGTAGAAAGACGATGCGCAATAATTAAAGTTGTGCGATTACGCGCTAAACCTAACATCTCTTCTTGAAGGGCGCGCTCAGTTTTAGAATCAAGTGCTGACGTGGCTTCATCGAATAGCAACATAGCTGGCTGTTTGAGTAGGGTACGCGCAATAGCAACGCGTTGTTTTTCGCCGCCGGATAACTTTAAACCACGCTCGCCAACCTGAGTTTTAAAACCATCAGGCAAACGTTCAATTAAGCCATCAATTTGCGCGGCGCGAGCAGCATCACGCACCTCAGCAATACTCGCATCCGGCCTGCCATAGGCAATGTTGTAGGCAATGGTGTCATTAAATAACACGGTATCTTGCGGCACGATACCAATGGCTTGCCGTAAACTAGTTTGCTGTACTAATTGAATATTTTGATCATCAATTAAAATTTTGCCGGCCTGCACATCATAAAAACGAAATAACAACCGTGCAATCGTACTTTTACCAGCACCACTTTGACCAACAATAGCCGTAATAGTGCCCGCAGGGATAGTAAAGCTTACATCATGCAAAATTTCTCGCCGCGGCTCATAACTAAATGAAACATGTTCAAATTGGACTGTTGGACCGGTAGCATAGTTATTGATGACAAGCGGTTTCGCGCCTGGAATATCGGCGATTTCTTTTTCGGTATCCAGTAAAGAAAACATGCGATCCATATCCGTGAGCGCTTGTTTAATTTCACGATAAATTACCCCCAAGAAATTCAGGGGTATATAGAGCTGAATCATCAAGGTATTGACTAAAACCAAATCGCCCAAAGTCATCGTGCCATCAATAACCCCTAATGTAGCGCGCCATAAAATAAGCACTAAGCCAACACCAATAATGCTTTGTTGCCCTAAGTTAAGCAGGGCTAACGATTTTTGCGATTGAATTGCGGCAGTTTGATAGCGCAATAGATTTTCATCATAACGTTGCGCCTCAAATCGCTCATTACCAAAATATTTAACGGTTTCAAAATTGAGTAGTGAATCAATGGCTTTCTGATTGGCACGCGAATCCATTTTATTCATCGTACGCCGAAATTGGGTACGCCATTCGGTGACCAAAACAGTAAAACTAATATATAAAACGAGGGCCACTAAGGTGATTGCGGCAAACCAATAGTTATAGCTATATGCAAAATATCCTAACACCAAAGCAAACTCAATTAGCGTAGGCAAAATACTGTACAAGGAATAAGAAATTAACGATTGAATACCGCGCGTTCCGCGCTCAATATCGCGACTCACCCCTCCAGTTTGTCTTGCCAAATGAAAGCTTAAAGCTAGCCCATGCAAGTGCTCAAAGACCTGCAAGGCTACTTTGCGAACGGCATTTTGGGTTACCCGGGCGAATAATCCCTCTCTGAGCTCATTAAATAAGGCTGCCGAAAACCGCAATAAACCATAAGCAATAATTAATGCCAGCGGAACTGCCAAGAGCGCTTCGGGAGTGCTAATCTTAATATTCAGTGTATCGATTAAGCGTTTCATCAAAATCGGAATGCCGAGGTTGGCAAACTTAGCGGCAACCATACACAGCAAAGCTAAAATAACGCGGGTCTTATGCTCTAAAAGATAAGGCAATAAATCCCGGATGGCACGCCAATCACTGCGCTTTGTGCTGGCACCCTTTACTATGACTGGGGGTGTATCCCCATGATGGTGGGATGCTGGTCTCATCCGCTTATCTTCACGAGAATTGGCCGGCTTACTCGCATAGAATGGTTTCGCTGCTCAAATTGGCGCCTGCTTGAATAAGGTCTCAATGGCCAAACGATTGCTCTCTGAAAAACATTTAGACGCTGCTAATTCCGGCGGTAACCATTCGTAGGCAATGTGCTCATGGGGCGCCAGCGTAATTTTGCAATCTTGGGGCACCAAAAGCGAAAACCAATGCTCGCAATTTTTTGTGACTCCAGCAGCATAACGATGGCGCCATTGGGGATAAATTTCATATTCAACCTGGTGATGCATATCTTGTAATGCCGTCGGGTTCAACGCTCCCACTTGAATTCCTGTCTCTTCAAACACTTCACGTTCTGCCGCCGCTCTTAGTGACTCATTGAGATGATCAAGGCTGCCAGTTACCGATTGCCAAAAGGCGTGGCGATCGGCACGCTCAATTAGTAAAACATCGCCATTGGTATTGTAAATAACTACCAATACTGAAATTGGTATTTTCAAATTAACCCGCTGGGCTTACCTGACGTAAGCGAATATGTAATTCACGTAATTGACGTTCATCAACACTACTAGGTGCCTGCGTAAGCAAGCATTGCGCCCGTTGCGTTTTAGGGAAGGCAATAACATCCCGAATCGATTCCGCGCCAGTCATCATCGTAACAATACGATCAAGGCCGAATGCAATACCACCATGGGGTGGCGCACCATACTGCAGGGCATCAAGCAAGAAACCAAACTTAGACTGAGCCTCTTCAGGGCCAATTTTTAAGGCACGAAAAACTTGACTTTGTACTGCCTCTTGGTGAATACGCACTGAACCGCCACCAATTTCACTGCCATTTAAAACCATATCGTAGGCTTTTGCGAGGCATTGGCCGGGATTACTGTCGAGGAGAGCAAGATGCTCATCTTTAGGGCTAGTAAATGGGTGATGACAAGCAACCCACCGAGCATCGCCTTCATCGTAGTCGAACATCGGGAAGTCAACTATCCAGAGCGGCTTCCAGCCCGCGACAAATAAACCGTGCTCTTTACCCCAAGCAGAGTGACCAATTCGCAAACGCAAATTACCAATAGCATCATTGACTATTTTGGCTTTATCGGCACCAAAGAAAATGATATCGCCGTCTTGTGCATTGGTACGACTTAAAATTTCGTTAATTGCAGCATCGTGTAAATTTTTTACAATCGGCGACTGTAGGCCATTGCGACCTTCCGCGCGTGAGTTCACTTTAATCCACGCCAAACCCTTGGCACCATAAATACTTACAAACTGGGTGTAATCGTCAATTTCACTGCGACTTATTTGCGCTCCACCTGGTACACATAAAGCGACGACGCGACCATCTGCTTGGTTGGCGGCGCCAGAAAATACCTTGAAATCGACGTCTTTCATGACATCCGTCAACTCGGTAAACTCCAGCGCAATTCGTAAATCAGGCTTATCTGAGCCATACCGAGCCATTCCCTCAGCGTAAGGCATGACGGGAAATGGCTTAGGTAGCTCGACTTGCATGACAATTTTGAAAATATGCCGAATCATATTTTCAAATAAATCGCGAATTTCTAATTCATTTAAAAACGCAGTTTCGCAATCAATTTGGGTGAATTCGGGTTGGCGATCAGCGCGTAAATCTTCATCCCGAAAACATTTAGTAATTTGATAATAGCGATCAAAGCCGGCGACCATCAGTAATTGTTTGAATAACTGGGGCGATTGCGGTAAAGCAAAAAATTGTCCATCATGAACCCGTGACGGCACCAAATAATCGCGTGCGCCTTCAGGCGTGCTCTTTGTCAGCATGGGGGTTTCAATATCAATAAACCCCGCTGCATCAAGATAACGCCGTGTTTCCATTGCGACTTGGTAACGTAAACGTAAATTCTTTTGCATTTGCGGACGACGTAAATCTAAAACACGGTGAGTTAAGCGGGTGGTTTCAGAAAGATTTTCATCGTCTAACAAAAAAGGTGGCGTGACAGAGGCATTCAAAATAAGCAATTGATGACAAAGTACTTCGACTTTACCGCTAGCTAAATCGAGATTTTCAGTCCCGGCAGGTCGCGCCCGTACCTTACCAATAATTTGTATACAAAACTCATTGCGCACCTGCTCCGCCAGCTTAAACATGTCTGGCCTATCGGGGTCGCAAACGACCTGTACAAAACCTTGATGGTCTCTTAAATCAATAAAAATGACTCCCCCATGATCGCGGCGGCGATTAACCCAGCCAGCCAATGTCACTTCTTGGCCGATGAGCGCATCGGTAACTTGTCCGCAGGTGTGGCTTCGCATCGACATACTTATTTCCTATGAATCAGAAGACTTTGAAAGCTGTGCGGTAGTTAAACCACTGGCAGCAGAAATTGGTGAGACGGTACCCATTGAAACGATGTATTTCAGCGCTTCTTCAACATTCATATCTAATTCGATGGCCTCACTACGTGGGATGATCATAAAAAAACCAGAGGTTGGGTTTGGGGTTGTAGGTAAAAATACGTTGACATAATCTCTACCTAATTTTTGTTCAATCTCTTCTGTTGGGGAACCGATTTGGAATGCTACCGCCCAAGAATTAGGGTGGGGATACCGGATCAACAATGCCTTACGAAATGCTTGTCCGCTCCCTGAAAATAGCGTAGAGGAAACTTGCTTCACACTCGGATAAATGGAGCGCACAATAGGAATGCGGGTCATTTGCTTATCCCAAAACCGCACCCACCATTGACCCGCGAAACTAATCGCCAAAAGGCCAGTGAAAATAATGACCAATATCACGATGAGCACACCTACTCCTGGTAAAGCACGGAAATGTTCGAGATCAGCGGTAAATTGGCGGGGGAAAACTGCAATGATTACATGCATGACTGAGCCAAAAACGCCGTCAAGCAAGCCTAGGCCCCATGTAATTACCCAAACGGTAACCGCAATAGGTATCCACACCAATATTCCAGCTATAAAGTATTTTTTCATCTGATTAATATGCCCGACCGGAGATTTTAACGGTTTGGGCGCTGCAGTGGGGGATTAATGTAACTGCAGAGCGATGAGGAATGCTCCGGCCAGAAATCCTCCCAAGAAAAGCAAGGCGCCAGCAAGCAATCGGCGCGTTCGGCGCTGTTCGTCGAGCAGGGTTTTGAGAACTTCAAGCTCTACACTGCGATCTTGGTGTTGGCGCTGCGCCAGGCTCTCGGCTAACAAGCGGGGCAAAGTTGGCAATAATTTTGCCCAACCCGGAACTTCTTCCTTGAGGCCCTCGAGGAAACCCCGCCAGCCTAGTTGCTGACTAACCCATTTTTCTAAAATCGGCTTAGCTGTTTTCCATAAATCAAGGTCTGGATCTAGCTGCCGGCCCAAGCCTTCAACATTTAATAAGGTTTTTTGTAAAAGTGTTAACTGGGGTTGAATTTCAACTTTAAAGCGCCGCGATGTTTGAAATAAGCGCATCAATACAATACCTAAAGAAATGTCTTTGAGGGGACGATCAAAATAAGGTTCGCATACTGCTCGCACAGCACCCTCTAAATCTTCAATCCGGGTTTCGCTTGGTACCCAACCTGATTCAACATGCAGCTCTGCTACACGGCGATAGTCACGATTAAAAAAAGCTAAAAAGTTTTGCGCTAAATAATTTTTATCAAATTGGCTTAAGGTGCCGACAATACCAAAATCGAGTGAAATGTAACGCCCAAATGTTTCGGGCGCAAGACTAATTAGTATGTTGCCTGGATGCATATCGGCATGGAAAAAACCATATTGAAATACCTGAGTAAAAAATATTTCCACGCCATCGACTGCTAATTTTTTAAAATCGACCCCAGCAGCACGTAACTCGTCCATTCTGCCAATCGAAATTCCATGCATCCGCTCCATCACAATGACATTGGTGTGACAGAGATCCCAGACCATTTCAGGAATCATTAACTTATCCGAATTCGCAAAATAACGGCGTAACTGACTCGCATTTGCTGCTTCGCGCATGAGGTCTAGTTCATCATGCAAATAAGTATCAAACTCAGCAACTACCTCGCGC
>CAILUH010000079.1 GCA_903837335.1 uncultured beta proteobacterium
ACAGATTTATCTGCGCGTAAATTAATTTCGGGCTGCGGTTCTTTCTTGGCGGCATTTTCAGCGTAGCCTGTAAAGGTTTTTAGGTCGATGGGCGCGCTATTCCAAAAAATTTGTCCGGTCGCATTAATGGTGAGCTGAACTGACTCAGGCTTAACCTCATTGCGAGCGCTATTGGCTTTCGGTAACTCGACTTTTACAGCCTGTTGGATTACAGGTAGGGTAATAATAAAAATGATCAACAACACCAGCATGATATCGACCATCGGCGTCATATTAATTTCTGCCATGATGCTGGAATCATCATCCTCGTTGGAGAGTTGATTAAATGACATGATTAGGCTTCGATTTCAGGGTTAACAACACGCGCACCAGTAACGAAGTAAGCCAGTAAATCATTGCCAAAGCGATTGAGGTCAGCCATGACTAATTTATTCGCCCGATTAATGGCGTTAAAGCCCAAAACCGCAGGTATTGCCACCGCTAAACCTAGCGCGGTCATGATGAGTGATTCGCCAATAGGGCCTGCTACCTGATCGAGCTGTGCACTGCCAGAGCTGCTGATGGCAATGAGGGCATGATAGATGCCCCAAACAGTACCAAAGAGACCAATAAAAGGGGCGACTGCACCAGTTGAACCAAGGAAAGTGAGACCCTTTTGCAATTGTCCTGCGCAGCGATCAACACTAGTCTTGATCGAGCGGGCCATCCATTCAGAGTAATTCAAGGTTTGTAGTAATTCACGGCGGCTCGACATTTGGTTTTGATGGTGGGTCGAGGCATTTGCGCCACCTTTAGCAATAAAGTAGTACGGGTTGATGGCCGGGTCAGTAAAGCTATTCAGTCCATCGTCGAATGAAGTAGCGCGCCAAAATTGTTCGGTTTGTAGTTTGACTTGGCCTAATTTACGCAAACTCCAGTAACGCGACAATAAAATAACCCAAGTGATGATTGAGAGGGTGATTAATAGAATCGCTACAAAGCGCGTGATTGCATCGCCTTCAAGCCACAGATTTGCCATGCCAAATGCAGTATTCATAGTATTGATTACTTTAAGTTAAATTTAATTAATAAGTTAGTCGAAATTTTTACCGGAGCGCCATTCACTAAAAAAGGTTTAAAGCGATAACGCCGACCAATTTCGATTGCAGCCCGGTCTAAGCGTTGAAAAGTACTCGATTGCAATAAAGCTACTTCGTAGACTTCCCCGCTTTCGTTAATAATGAGTCGTACAACCACTGCACCTTGCTCACCTGCTCGTTTAGAAAACGAGGGGTAATACGGATCGGCGTCGGGTTGGTATAAAACAACTAGTTTACCAATATCAGTCTGAATCGGCGTACCACTTGCACCTCCGCTGGACGATGGCGCTACAGCGGCATTTGATATAGGTGCATCGGCAGCCTTATTTGGGGGGGTGGGCGGAGGCGGTTCGGCTTGTTTTGGCGAAGGCGCTTCCGCAGTTTTGGGCTCAACAGGTTTTTTTGCTTGCTCTTCCTTTTTGGGTTTAGGTTGTGGAGCGGGAGGTTTGGGGGTGTCGGCTTTAGTCGGCTCGGGGCTGACTAAATTAGCCATCACCCGAGTGTCATCGGGTGGCGCTTTTTTTTCGTAAGGGAATTCAAGGTAGGGCACAACAAAAAATAATACGTGCACTAACACCACTATCCCAATGATGATCCACTCAGCACGACTAATGAGCAAAAAGCGGCGCTTAGGCGCGGAATTAGTAGCGGCGCTCATAGAGTCTGTTTATTGACCAGCAGCTGTTGCGCACTGACTTGGCGCTGGTGCAATGGCGACTGGAGTAGTTGTTCGCTCATATGGAGAAGTTTATTGCAATCACCCGAACTGATCAGGGTTAGCGTACCGAAGTTCGCATCCTCCGCTTGACTTGAACTATTTCGGCTGGGTATTTGCAAGAGTAATTGGCGCGCTAGTTGTTTAATAACTGCGTCACCGGTATCAATTAAATTAATTTTATTACCAATTATTTTGCGAATTAATGGACTTAAAAAAGGAAAATGGGTGCAGCCCAATACTAAAGTATCAGCACCTGCTACACGAATGGGCGTAAGGTGCTGCTCGAGCAGGGTTAAGGTAGCAACACTATCAATTTGACCGGCTTCAATGAGGGGTACCAAGCCAGCGCCTGCTTGTTTTATAAATTGACAATCCCTGGGTAAGGTTGCGAGAAGGGCGTTAAATTTATCGCTGTTTAAGGTTGCTTGCGTTGCCAATACCCCGACAATGCCATTTTCGGTTTGCATCGCTGCAGGCTTAATACCTGGCTCGACACCAATAATCGGAATTTGTGGCAAAGCCAGCCGAATTTGTGCAATTGCTTCAGCAGTCGCGGTATTGCAAGCAACGACAATCGCTTCACAGCCTTGCGCGACCAAATAGCGGCACAGCTCAAGGCTACGTAGCGCAATCCAGTCGGCTGATTTTTCGCCATAAGGTACATTGGCTGAGTCGGCTAAATAAATAAAATTATCTTGGGGTAATTGCCTAAGCGCTTCATCCAAGATTGATAGCCCACCCACACCCGAATCGAATACGCCAATCAGCGCCACTGAAAATAATCTCGATGCTCAGGGTTTAATGCGACTCGGCTGCATCATGCAGTTCGGTAATTGGAATTATGCCGATACGGGTCTGCCAATGAAGTGGACCTGCCTTATGCATTGACACTCCAGTAGAGTCAACGGCAACCGTCACGGGCATGTCTTCCACATCGAACTCATAAATTGCCTCCATGCCTAGGTCGGCAAAGCCAACCACTTTTGCATGTTTAATTGCCTTAGAGACTAAATAGGCTGCGCCGCCTACCGCCATTAAGTAAGCCGATTTGTGTTTTTTAATTGCCTCAATCGCCACTGGCCCACGCTCTGCTTTACCAATCATTGCTATTAGGCCAGTTTGACTCAGCATCATTTCGGTAAATTTATCCATTCGCGTTGAGGTGGTAGGACCAGCTGGACCAACTGCCTCATCGCGTACGGGATCAACAGGGCCAACGTAATAAATGACGCGGTTTTTAAAACTGACCGGCAAAGGTTCGCCTTTTGCCAGCATATCTTGAATGCGTTTATGGGCCGCATCGCGACCCGTCAAAATTTTGCCATTGAGTAATAAGGTTTGACCCGGTTTCCAGCTCGCTACTTCTGCAGCAGTAAGGGTATCCAGATTGATGCGCTTGGATTTTTCAATATCCGGCACCCACAAAACATCTGGCCAATCTGAGAGGGCAGGCGCTTCTAAAATGGCTGGACCGCTACCATCTAAATGAAAATGAATATGCCGAGTGGCTGCGCAATTGGGTATCATTGCTACTGGTAAAGAAGCAGCATGGGTGGGGTACTCTAAAATTTTCACATCAAGCACGGTGGTTAAACCACCCAAACCTTGCGCACCAATACCTAAATTATTTACCTGCTTATAAATTTCAAGCCGTAATTCTTCAGTACGATTTTTGGGTCCACGGGCAATTAATTCTTGAATATCAACCGGACCCATTAATGATTCTTTTGCTAAGACCATGGCTTTTTCGGGGGTACCACCAATGCCAATGCCCAAGATACCGGGGGGGCACCAACCAGCACCCATGGAGGGCACCGTTTTTATTACCCAATCGACGATGGAGTCCGAAGGATTTAACATCACAAACTTTGCTTTGTTTTCGGAACCACCACCTTTTGCCGCGCAGGTGACTTCAACACCATCGCCTGGGACGATTTCATAATGGATAACAGCAGGCGTGTTATCACCGGTATTTTTACGTTTACCTGCTGGGTCACTGAGGACCGAAGCACGCAATGGATTGTCGGCATTCAAATAGGCTTGGCGTACGCCCTCGTTAATCATGTCGCTAACGCTCATCGTGGCATCAGCCCATTGCACATTCATGCCTACCTTAATAAAGACCACCGCAATGCCCGTATCTTGGCAAATGGGGCGTTTTCCCAGAGCACACATCTTGCTATTGGTTAGAATTTGGGCAATGGCATCCTTAGCCGCCTCACCCTTTTCGAGCTGATAAGCCCTGCCCATTGCCTGAATGAAGTCTTTGGGATGCAGGTAGGAAATGAACTGAAACGCATCGGCAACGCTTTTAATAAGGTCTGCTTGCTTGATATTAGTCATAGTTTAGGGTCTAAATTGGGGTGGAATTATTACTAATTCTCTATTTTAAGGGTTTGCCATAGGGCAAAACTAAATTGATTTGAATTATCTTCGAGGGTCTACATAAGCCAGAATTTAAGGTATTTTGCTTTATTTATACAATAGTTATTAATAGTACAAAAACTAGTACTAATTCATCAGAGATTTTTTAGGGGTAATGCAACTATGGCCACACCAATGGAAGCAATGAGTAATGAAAGCCGCGTTTTTCACCCACCAGTCGATTTTGCCAAAAATGCGGCAATTTCCGGTATGGCTGCCTATCAGCAATTATGTGCCGAGGCTGATGCAGATTACGAGGGATTTTGGGCTCGTTTGGCAGAAGAAAATTTATATTGGAAAAAACCGTTTACCAAAATCCTTGATGAATCAAAAGCGCCATTTTATAAATGGTTTGAGGATGGCTTAACCAACGCTTCTTATAATTGCCTCGATCGTAACATTGAAAAAGGCGATGGTAAAAAAACAGCGATTATTTTTGAAGCTGATGATAGTACTGTCACAAAAGTAAGTTACGAGGATTTACTCGGACGAGTCTGTCAACTTGCTAATGCATTACGCAAGATGGGAATTCAATCTGGCGATCGCGTCATTATTTATATGTCGATGTCTATCGAAGGCATCATTGCAATGCAAGCCTGCGCACGAATTGGTGCAACGCACTCGGTGGTATTCGGCGGGTTCTCAGCAAAATCATTGCAAGAACGCATTGTTGATGTGGGTGCTGTCGCGGTGATCACTGCTGACGAGCAAATGCGTGGCGGTAAAGAGTTGCCCTTAAAAGTCATTGTGGACGAAGCACTGGCATTGGGTGATTGTGAAAAAGTAAAAAATGTCATAGTTTATAAACGCACTGGCAGAACCATTCCCATGCAGGCTGGGCGCGATACCTGGTTGCATGATGCGATGGCCGGACAACCTACTACTTGTGAACCTGAATGGGTTGGCGCAGAACATCCCTTGTTTGTTCTCTATACCTCGGGCTCAACTGGTAAACCCAAGGGAGTTCAACACGCTACTGGTGGTTATTTATTGTGGGCAATTCTCACCATGAAATGGACTTTTGATATCAAGCCAAATGATATTTTTTGGTGTACCGCTGATATCGGTTGGGTGACAGGACATTCGTATATTACCTATGGCCCCTTAGCGGTAGGTGCTACTGAGATTGTGTTTGAAGGTGTTCCAACCTATCCCAATGCGGGCCGTTTTTGGGACATGATTCAAAAGCATCAAGTCAGTATTTTTTATACTGCCCCAACCGCAATTCGCTCTTTAATTAAAGCAGCAAGCGGGGATGAGAAAATTCATCCGAATAAATATGACTTATCGTCACTGCGCTTATTAGGTTCAGTTGGTGAGCCAATTAATCCTGAAGCATGGATGTGGTACTACGAACAAGTCGGTGGCTCGCGTTGTCCGATTGCTGACACCTTCTGGCAAACCGAAACCGGTGGCCATATGATTTCTCCATTGCCGGGCGCAACGCCCATGGTGCCCGGTTCTTGTACTTTGCCATTGCCTGGCATTATGGCGGCGATTGTGGATGAGGCGGGTCATGATGTACCCAATGGCCATGGTGGAATTTTGGTTGTAAAACGCCCATGGCCTGCGATGATTCGCACTATTTGGGGCGACCCCGACCGTTTTGTCAAAGCCTACTTTCCAGAAGAGTTGGGGGGTACTTTGTATTTAGCTGGTGATGGCGCAATACGCCATAAAGAGACGACCTACTTCACGATTACTGGGCGGATTGATGATGTGCTTAATGTCTCTGGCCATCGCATGGGTACGATGGAGATTGAGTCTTGCTTAGTAGCTAACCCTTTGGTTGCCGAAGCCGCAGTTGTAGGGCGCCCCGATGAAATGACGGGTGAGGCGATTTGTGCTTTTGTGGTGCTAAAAGGTGGTAGACCTACTGGCGATCAAGCCAAAATGGTTGCGACTGAGCTACGTAATTGGGTTGGTAAAGAAATTGGTCCGATTGCAAAGCCAAAAGATGTGCGTTTTGGCGATAATCTGCCTAAAACCCGCTCCGGCAAAATTATGCGTCGCCTACTCAGGGTGATTGCGAAGGGCGAGGAGATAACCCAAGATACCTCGACTTTAGAAAATCCAGCCATTTTGGAGCAGCTCAAAGAAACGATTTAAAGAGAGCGGATGAGGCCATAAGTGCTATCTACTCTCTTAGGATTCCGATAAGCGTATAGAATTATGGGTTCCGGAGAGATGGATGAGCGGTTTAAGTCACACGCCTGGAAAGCGTGCGTAGGGTTAAACCTACCGCGGGTTCGAATCCCGCTCTCTCCGCCAGAGAATATTTCATAGTGATCTTGTGTTTAACTTTGATATGAGCAATGGCTATGTACTGCTAAGAATTATTTGTGGTTTATTCATGCTACCTAATCAAATGAGGCGGATCAATTTATGAAGGCCCAGATGGCGGAATGGGCAAGGCTCGTGAAGAGCGGCAAGATAAGCGTCGATTAGAGTTTAAAAAACGCTATTTTTTTTGACCGCGGCAAGCGCTTCAGGGCTATTTCTGCTTTTGAGGCGCTGGAGCGGTCGGGATGCG
>CAILUH010000080.1 GCA_903837335.1 uncultured beta proteobacterium
CCTGTCTCAGCTGCTCTTACACACTCTTCCATTGAAGCTAACATCGGAATATAGCCATACCCACCCAATATATTGACCATTTTTGCGCTATTGGTAGCAAGCCGCTTCCAGCCATTGGCGGTGGCAATTTCTCTGGCATACGATTGATAAAAGCACATCCCAGAAAATACGGTACCACCAGCATCTTCAATGGTTTTAGTAAGCCCCATGCGGTCTGAATCCGCTTTGACCTGCGGGCTAGTCACTGCAAGTAAAGGAATTTTAAATTGCTTGCCTTCACACAAATCAGCTACTGAACGCATTTCAATTAAGCTTAACTGTGGCGCTGAAAAAACCACCACGTCAACGTCATCAGTTACTCGATACGAGCTTTGCAAAGCCATCACATCTGCATAAGCAATCTTGTTTGGGGATAGTTGATCCATTCCTAAATCTTGTGGTCTTAATGCTTCAGGGGTAATTTCAGCAATATGAAATAGTGCCGTAGAACCAAAGCTAGCCATCGCCGCCCCAAAGTGCTTGAGGCTGTCTGAAGTGGGTACTGAAGTCACCCCTTCCAAAATGGGAACAGCCCAGTAATTACCTGTTTGCTTACCAATATAAGCGCCTAAAGCACCCCATTCGTTTAAGGAGTTTGGCATCCAATCAATCGAAAAACGTTGTGATGGCCTGCGATAGGAATCGAGGTGATATCCATAACGCGGCGTTCTCCCCGTTAATCCTGCAGATAATGCCGATGGACCGCCCTCAAAATTGGAGCGTGCACCACAAATTGAATTTGAATAGATGACTACACCGGTATCACCAAAAGCCACATGCTCACCATAAATCGGCGCCATGATGGTTTGGTAATTAATACAGGTATCGGTCATCGATACGCCCATCTTCACAAAGGCGGCGATAGCACGCCGCTCGAGATCGAGCATTTTCTCGGTTTGGCCTAATTGCTTGGCTTTAGTAAAGTCTGTACCCCGTGGGTCGGTAATCGTCGGAATACTAACCACCCGATCTTTAGAAGAGTTCTTCGCTAAGCCCTCAAGCCAAACTACGCCAGCCTCGCCAAGACTTTCTGTGTCGGCCATAATATGCGCCTGCGCTACCTCAACAAAATCTTCAGCCTCAAAAAAATCACCGACTTTAATTTGATGCTGGATTGCTGCTTGCTTAACAGGCCCAAATTCACCAGCTAGCATCGCTTGTTCTTTTTGGTTTAATTTCATTATTGTTATGGCCTTAAAAGAATGATTACAAAGACGAAGAAGCGCTTTAAACCCCGCGGGGTGGTTACCCTTAATTTATAACAGTATAAATTAATCTTTCAGGGGATCGTAGCTATTTACCAAAGCCAAGGCTTAGCAAAAAACTGTATGAAATCAAAGAGATTAGCGCTTTATAAATAGCGCTAGTAGAACGACTGCGACGATTTGAGCAGCAATAAAGCCTAAGGTGTCGGCTGGAGCAATACCGACAAAGGTATTGGTTAAGCTCCTTGCCACAGTTACCGCTGGGTTAGCAAAGAAAGTAGACGAAGTAAACCAATATCCAGCAGTCACTGTTAGGGCAACTAACATAGGAATGCGGTCCTTCGCACTTCGATCGCCAAGATAAATGACGCTAAGTAAAACTAGGGTTGAAAAAAATTCGCTAGCCCACATACCCATACCAGTTCTAACTTTGCTGGATTCTTGCAATATGGGTAAACTAAAAATGAAATGGGTAAGCCAAATACCGGCAATCGCACCAGTAAATTGACAAACCCAATAAGCGACAATTTTGCTTTTATCGATATGGCCTAATTTCCAGAACATTAAACTCACAACAGGGTTAAAGTGCGCTCCTGAAATTGGCCCAAGCAAGGTAATTAAGACATATAAACCAGCGCCTGTGGCAATGCTATTACCCAGTAAAGCCACAGCATCATTACCACCACCTAAGGTTTCACCCATAATTCCAGAGCCGGCAATAATGGCTAATAAGAGAGCTGTGCCAATAAATTCGCTCAGATAACTTTTCATGCTTTTGTATGAATTTCTCTCAGACTCATAGAATCTAATTTTTCTAATGGAAGAGCAGCCAATATATCTAAGCGTTTTTTAAGTCCGTTTTTCACCTCGTTAAAGGCTTTACGCTTTTCTAGTTCTGTGCCCTGAACCTGTGATGGATCAGGAAAGCCCCAGTGCGCTGTTACAGGCTGACCAGGCCAAAAGGGACAAATCTCACCTGCAGCGTTATCACAAACAGTAATAATAAAATCCATCTTAGGGGCATCAGGTTCACCATAAACATCCCAGCTTTTCGATTTCAATTGGCTACGAACCATTCCCAATTCTTCAGCAATATCTGCAGCAATTGGGTTTACGCTGGTACCAGGTGTAGATCCTGCAGAAAATCCAATAAATTTCCCACTCGGATGCGTAGAGGCTAAGGCCTCACCAATGACTGAGCGAGCAGAATTATGGGTACATAAAAAAAGGATGTTGTATGGCTTCATTTACAAGCTGATGATAGACCCTGTTTCTAGCTTACTCAGGCTTAATACCGGAATCTTTAATCGTTTTAGCCCATTTCAGCGCTTCATTCTTTTGAAAAGCACCAAAAGCTTCAGGGGTCATTGGCTTAAATTTAGCGCCCTCAGTTTCTAAACGCTTTTGCACTGCAGGCTGTTGCATGATTTTGATAATCTCTGCATTGAGCTTATTAATAATGGGTTTTGGCGTACCTGCTGGAGCAAAAATGCCAATCCAGTTGCTGACATCAAAGCCGGGTAATGTTTCGGCTACGGTAGGCACATCGGGTAGTGAGCTGGCTCTGCTACTACCGATCACTGCTAAAGC
>CAILUH010000081.1 GCA_903837335.1 uncultured beta proteobacterium
CCCTTTTCTGCTGGAGGAGTGCAAGATTTACTGGCACGTTCTTTTTCAAATGAGCTGGCTAGCGTTTCTGGGCAACCTGTAATAGTAGAAAATCGCGCCGGTGCAGGCGGTACCGTTGGTACCAACTTGGTGGCGAAGTCTGCCCCTGATGGTTATACCTTGGTGGTTGCAGCCGCAAGCCACAACATCAATGGCTCACTTTTTTCAAAAATGCCGTACGACCCGTTAAAAGACTTTACGGGCGCAGCGTATCTTGGTAATACCGGATATGTGTTGATGACGAATGCAGAGTTTCCACCTAAGACCGTGGCAGAATTTATTGCTTTAGTGAAATCAAAACCCGGACAATTTAATTTTGCGAGCGCTGGCAATGGCAGTGCTTCGCACTTGGCTATGGCTTACTTTACTGGTTTAGCCGGCTTGGAAATGACCCATATTCCGACCAAGGGAACTGGCGAAGCGATCAATGAACTTTTAGCGGGCCGCTCTCAGGCTGTTATCGCAGCAAATATTTCTGCTTTACCATTTGCTAAAGATAGCCGTATTCGTTTTCTTGGTGTGACTTCAGAAAAACCATCACCCTTTGTGCCTGGCGTATTACCCATCAACAATACCCTTAAAGGCTATGTCTTCGATAGTTGGTTTGCGTTATTGGCGCCAGCAGCGACACCAAAAGAAGTCATCAATAAAATTTCATTGGATATGACTCAGCTAATGAAGCGGCCAGAGATTAGTGAGCGTTTTAAAGCACAAGGCATTGAGGCAGGCACGATGACGCCCGATGAATTAAACCAATTATTACGGCGTAATTATGAGCAGATGGCGCAAGTAGTCAAAATATCTGGCGCCAAAGTAGATTAGTCCCCAATGCCATTTCCTTATTCAATTTTAGATTTGTCTCCCATTCCGCAGGGCGCGACAGCCGCCGATGCGCTGCATCATTCGCGCGACTTAGCGCAACACGCTGAACGCTGGGGATATACCCGTTTTTGGTTGGCCGAACATCACAATATGCTTGGCAATGCGAGTTCAGCTACCGCTGTGGTTATAGCCTATGTAGCTGGAGGCACATCAACAATTCGGGTGGGATCTGGCGGTATTATGTTGCCGAACCATGCGCCACTAATCATTGCTGAGCAGTTTGGTACCTTGGCCTCATTATTTCCTGGGCGGATTGATTTAGGTTTGGGTCGTGCACCAGGTACCGATCAGTTAACTGCTCGCGCCTTGCGTCGCGATTTAATGGGTAGCGATGATCGCTTTCCGCAAGATGTATTGGAACTGCAACAGTATTTTGCTGCTGACTCTATGGGGCAGGCAGTGCGGGCTATTCCTGGCATGGGCTTGGAAGTGCCTTTATGGATTTTAGGTTCTAGCCTTTATGGTGCGCAACTGGCCGCACACTTTGGTTTACCTTATGCATTTGCCTCTCATTTTGCGCCGGATTATTTATTAGATGCAGTGCGCACTTATCAAGCAGGCTTTAAACCTTCCGCACAATTAGCAAAATCCCATGTCATGATTGGCGTTAATATCGTGGCCGCAGATACTGACGAGGAGGCAAATTATTTGTTTACCTCTTTGCAGCAAAATTTTGTGCGCATGAGGCGCAATACCCGCGGTCAATTACCACCTCCCATTGATGACATTACCGCATTTTGTGAGCCTCATGAAATGGCGGCAATTGAGCAAATGTTAGCTTGTACTGTCGTCGGTTCACCTAGTACTCTGCAAGCTGGCCTACAAGATCTTATTGATCGTACCGGAGCAAATGAATTGATGATGACAGGTCAAATCTTTGATCATCAGGCGCGCTTGCATTCTTTTGAGATCGCCGCTCAGGTAGCACAGAACTTACAGGTTGCTGAGTTAGCACTCGGCTAAGGACTAGTTCGTAATCGCTTCACGGTTGCGCACTAATAACCACATAGCTACTACTACTAGGGCCATACCAAAAATCTGCATTAGTGACATTGTTTCATCCAGAAAATACCAACCCATAAAGACTGTTGCTAGGGGCCCCAAAATACCCGCTTGCGCAGTTACTGAAGAGCCGACCCGTTGAATGGCAAGCATAATTAAAAACATTGGAATGACCGTGCAAATACTGGCATTCACTAAGCTCAACCAATACACTTGGGGCAATTGAGTAAATAAGGCGCTGGGCTGATGGAGGCCGATTTGAATTGCGCTAAATAGGGTGGAAACGGAAGTAGCGTAAGTGACTAGTCGCATACTGCCAATGCGGTTCACCATTTCTCCCGCAGATATTAAGTATGCTGCGTACATACAGGTGCTACCAAATACGAGAAGAGCACCGAGCCAAGCACCATCCCCCTTAGAGCCGACATCTTGCAAAAAGACTAGCATGACCCCAAGATAACCTATAACCATTGCATACCACTGCAAGCGAGTAATTCTTTTTTGCATAAAAAAATAGGAGATGAGGATCACGATGGTTGGCGTGAGGTACAAAAGAATTCTTTCTAGCCCAACAGAAATATATTGCAGCCCGAGAAAATCAAGATAACTTGAAAAAAAATAACCAATAAAACCGAGGCCAATTAATTTAAGATAATCTGTTTTCGAGAGTGAAGATTTTTTATCATTACGAGAGAAAAACCAGTAGACACACCAAAACATCGGTAATGCTAGTAGCATACGGAGCGCTAAAAGTGCTTCAGGTGAAACGCCATAGCGGTAGGCATATTTAATGATGACGGCTTTACCCGAAAAAAGCACTGCCCCTACGCTGGCCATCAAGATGCTGGCAAGATACTGTTTTTGGGCTTTAAGCAAGGATAAGGTTCATGAAGTAGGGCTGCACTGAAGGAGTTTTATACTACAGCATTGTATTTTATCGGCTAGCACTGATAAACTAGGTAAAAGCAAATCAATAAGGAACTCTGTGTCAAACCCAACGCCCAAATTTGAACATCTCGATGCTGCCGTTAAGCACGTTAGCGACCTTATTGCCAGTCAGAGTATTGCTACTGGAGCCGCTAAAGGGATTTTATATAGCCTGACTGAAACGATTGGGTCGATGATTGGCGATGTCGATTTGCCTGCCCATTTACGCTCGGGCTATGAAGGCTTGCTTGAAACCGCCCGCGAACTCAATCTGAAGATTAACGACCAGGTTGATCGTTAAGGTTTGAGATGGTGTATTGAGATTATTTAGTTTTACCTTGATGCCAGAGTTCAGGGCTGAAGTTAATTTGCCCTTGATCTGTCGAGATGAGCATTTCGCCATCTTGTACATTGACATGAATGGTCATGCCGCGTTCAACCCACTTGCCAAGTGTTTCAATGGCCTCCTTAGGTAAAGCGATGACTTGCAGATTTTGCGCACGTGTCACTTTATGCTGGATTCCTTGCCACCAAATTTTACTTGCTTGGCCCCCATAACAAATCACAACGACCTGATCTGAGCGACCACAGGCTTTCAAAATACGGCGCTCTTCCGGTTGACCAATTTCAATCCACAACTGAATCGCATCGGTTAAATCTTTGACCCAAATATCGGGCTCATCAGTATCGCTAAGCCCTTTACTGAAGACTAAATTTTCTTGTGCATACAGTGAAAATGCGATTAAACGCGCCATCATACGTTCGTCAGTTTCTGATGGGTGTTTAGCGATAGTTAGGGAATGACTCGCATAATAATTACGATCGGCATCTGCAAGATGAAGTTCGACTTTATGAATCGTTGCGCGCAGAGCCATACTGGTTAATTTAAACGCATCGTTTGATGGGGAATGCCAGCATCATTAAAAATGGCGCCTTCAGGAATAAAATGGAATTTGGCATAAAAGGGCATTACTGCAACTTGAGCGTTGAGATAAATGGAGCCCATATTGTGTGCTTGGGCGAATTGCACAAGTGTCGACAATAACGCACTTCCCAGGCCTTGTCGACGGTAAGGCGCTAATACTGCCATACGGCCGATATGACCATGATCATTTTCTCTAAAGAGACGCCCAGTTCCTACGCAGACACCATTGAGGTAGGCAAGCGCATGCCAGGCACGGGAATCAATGCTATCTAGCTCTAATTCAATAGGGACATGCTGTTCTTCTACAAAGACTGCATGGCGTATTTTGGCCGCTAGAACTTCGGCTTCTTGCCATGATTGAATTATGAGTTTCATCTGTTGAGTATGCCAAAGAATGGTTAAATAGCCCCTAATGATTCGAATTACTGAACTGCGCCTGCCTATTGACCATTCCCCCGAAGACTTGGTCAAGAAAATTATTCAACGCCTGAAATTAAATGAATCGGCAATACCTGAATTCACCGTCTTTAAGCGCAGTTATGATGCGCGGAAAAATGTTGGCCTGGCATTCATCTATACCGTTGATGTTGCGGTGAGTGATGAGGAGGCGATATTAAAAACCTTTACTGGTGATCAGCAGATTCGTTTAACGCCTGATACCAGTTATCACTTTGTTACACAGGCTTTACAAGACAATACCGAGCGCCCCGTAGTAATTGGTTTTGGGCCCTGCGGTATTTTTGCTGCTCTAGTTTTGGCGCAAATGGGGTTTAAACCGCTTGTCCTTGAGCGTGGTAAGCCAGTACGCGAGCGCACAAAAGATACCTGGGGCCTCTGGCGAAAAAATACCTTAAACCCAGAATCAAATGTGCAATTTGGCGAAGGGGGAGCCGGCACCTTTTCAGATGGGAAGCTCTACAGCCAAATTAAAGACCCGCATTTTTACGGGCGGAAGGTATTGAAAGAGTTTGTACGGGCTGGCGCTCCGGCAGAAATTTTATATGTGGCTAAACCGCATATTGGTACCTTCCGCTTAGTTGGTGTAGTAGAGAAAATGCGCCAAGAAATTATTCGCTTAGGTGGCGAAATTCGCTTTGTGAGTAAAGTTGTCGGCTTCCGTATCGAAGCTCAGGCGATTCAAGCGGTGCAATTAGAGGGTGGCGAGGAGGTCTTGGCAAATCACGTTGTATTAGCTTTAGGCCATAGCGCACGTGACACCTTTAAGGTCTTGTTTGACGCAGGTGTTTTTATGGAAGCCAAAGCCTTTTCGGTTGGGTTTCGTATTGAGCATCCGCAATCACTGATTGACCGCGCGCGTTTGGGCCCGCATGCTGGTAATTCATTAATTGGCGCCGCCGATTACAAATTAGTTCACCATGCCAAAAACGGTCGTACGGTATATAGTTTTTGTATGTGTCCCGGAGGTATGGTTGTGGCAGCTGCTTCCGAACCCCATTGCGTGGTTACGAATGGCATGAGTCAATACTCACGTAATGAACGTAATGCAAATGCCGGTATCGTGGTTGGAATTACGCCCGCTGATTTTTTACCAGCGACTGAATTAGGCTCTGGCCCCATTCATCCATTAGCGGGTATGGAGTTGCAACGTTCAATCGAGGCCAATGCTTACGTTTTGGGGGGATCGACTTATGCGGCACCAGGCCAGTTGGTGGGTGATTTTTTATCTGCCAGGCCATCTAAAGCGTTTGGCACCGTTTTACCGTCATATCAGCCTGGAGTTCATCTCACCGATCTGTCGACGAGCTTGCCGGCTTATGCAATCGAAGCGATTCGGGAGGCAATTCCGGCTTTTGAAAAGCAAATTAAGGGGTTTTCAATGGCCGATGCTGTTCTGACTGGCGTTGAAACACGAACTTCAGCACCGCTGCGTATTACGCGTGGCGCAAACTATCAAAGCCTAAATATCAAGGGTTTATATCCCGCAGGGGAGGGCGCAGGTTACGCTGGCGGAATCTTATCGGCTGGCGTCGATGGCATTAAGGTTGCAGAAGCTTTAGCACTGGATTTAGTAAACCGACGATAATGCGCCATGGCTTTAATCGTACTGACTGATGCAAAACTGGCTTTTGGCCATGTTGACTTACTAGCAAACACGGCTTTTTCCTTAGAAGCGGGTGAGCGCGTTGGCTTGATTGGCCGCAATGGCACAGGTAAGTCCTCCCTCTTAAAAATTCTGGCAGGCCTAGAGAAGCTTGATGACGGAACCTTGCAATATCAGCAAGGCCTGCGTATGGCCTACGTTGCTCAAGAGCCTATTTTTGAGGCCCACGAAACGGTGTTTACGGTTGTTTCAGAGGGCGTTGCTATCGCTAAAGCCTTGCGTGAAGAATACGAAGAATTGAGTGTAGGAGAATGGGACGATGCTGCTCACCACCGGCTTGATGAATTGCAGTCGAAGCTAGAGGCTATTAGTGGTTGGAATTGGGAGCAACGGGTACATGAAACTTTAGATCGTTTGCATTTAGATCCTGAGGCACAAATTGCTACCTTATCGGGTGGCAATAAAAAGCGCGTTGCTTTAGCGCAAGCCTTAGTGGCAATGCCCGATGTTTTGCTGTTGGATGAGCCTACCAACCATTTAGATTTAGATTCCATTAGCTGGCTTGAAAGTTTATTAAACGATTTTAATGGTGCCATTTTGTTGGTGACCCATGATCGGGCTTTCTTGGATGCCGTTTGTACCCAAATTATTGAACTTGATCGTGGCATCATTCGCACTTATCCTGGCAACTTCACAGCCTATGAAAAACTCAAAGAAGATGAGCTCTCGTCCGAATCGCTTGCTAATGCGAGGGCCGATAAGTTATTAGCCCAAGAAGAAGTATGGATTCGCAAAGGGGTTGAGGCCCGCAGAACTCGGAGTATCAGCCGTATCGTGCGTCTGGAAAAATTGCGGGCAAGTAGGGCAGAACGCCGTGATGCGATGGGCCAAGTGAAATTAGCGGTATCAGCTGGTGAGCGCAGCGGCAAAATTGTCGCTGATCTGCAATTTGTTTCTAAAGCCTATGATCGACCGATTGTGAGTAATTTTACTGCGACGATTTTACGCGGCGATAAAGTGGGTTTACTTGGCCCTAATGGTTCCGGTAAAACAACGTTACTAAAGTTAATTTTAGGAGAAATTGCGCCAGATTCAGGCACGGTAACCATGGGCACGCGGATTGAGGTGGCCTATTTTGATCAAATGCGTGAAGCCCTTGATCTCAATGCATCTCTAGAGGATTACATTAGTCCCGGTAGTGAGTGGGTAGAAATTAATGGCAATCGAAAACATGTAAAGAGTTACTTAAATGACTTCTTATTTTCGCCTGAACGAACGAACTCACCTGTGAGTACGCTTTCGGGTGGTGAGCGGAATCGTTTATTACTAGCGCGATTGTTTGCTCGGCCTGCTAATGTTTTGGTGTTAGATGAACCTACCAACGATTTAGATATCGATACTTTAGATTTGCTTGAGCAATTATTACAAGATTACAAAGGCACTGTTTTCCTTGTAAGCCATGATCGCTATTTTTTAGATAATGTGGTGACCAGCATTATTGCGAACGAGGGTGAAGGCTTTTGGAGAGAGTATGAGGGCGGTTATGAGGATTGGAAAACTCAGAAAGCCCGTGCCGATGCTATTTTAGCGAGCAAAACTACTACGCCACCCGTGGCAAAAAAGAAAGCCCTATCAAAGTAGATTATTCCTGTGCATACGCGCCCGTAATTCAGCAATTTCTTCTAATAAATCGAGTGCTAAAGCAACTCCTGGCGTGTTGAGTTCGAGATCTTTTGTCAAAGAGGCAGCCAAACGGGCGCGGCGGAGGGAGTTGCCACTAAAGCGCCAGTCTTCCGGGCTTGACCCTACCGGACTTAAAACGCCTTCAGCAACCCACGACATAATTTCATCTGCAGGGGTACTTGCAGCTTGGCATAATTCCACAATGGTCATGTGCACTTCTTCTTCGACTACGCTAGTTTGAAAAATAGTGATATTAGTCTGAATCATTGCATCTTCCCCTTTATCTACGCACGTGGGTTAAAGTCAAATGCTTTAGCAAAATTACTATAAGCCTCTTTATGGGCTTCGCTATCTGCAGGAGGTAAAGTAATCGTGAGTACGGCATAGAGATCACCAGCTTCTTTACCAGGAATGCCACGACCTTTCAGTCGGAGCTTACGACCACCACTCGAGTTGGCGGGAATATTCATCGCTACTGGACCATCTGGGGTGGGTACGGTGACGCTAGCACCCAGCGCAGCTTCCCACGGCGTAAGCGGTAAATCCATATAAATATCACGACCATCAACCCGGTACAACGGATGCGGATGAAAGGCAATTTCTAAGTAGAGATCGCCAGCACCGCCTTCTCCCATGCCTGGGCCACCTTGCCCAGCTAAGCGGAGATTTTGGCCAGCGCGAATTCCTTTTGGAATGGTGACATCGAGTTTGCGCTCCTGCGCGACTAAATTACCATTGGCATCATAAGTCGGCATTTGCAGACTAATGCTGCGCTTAGCGCCCTGAAAAGAGTCGTTGAGATCAATCATGATTTTGGCGTGATGATCTTGGCCTTTAAAATTCATATTGGCACTACGCCTTTGTTGACGTTGGCCACCACGCGCTTGTCGCCCAAATAGCGATTCAAAAAATTCACTTTGGTCGCCACCATAATTGCCATCATTGAATTCAAAGCCTGAATTCCAATCGGGCGGTGGCGTAAAGTCTTGACCACTCTTCCATTGGCTACCCATTTGATCGTAGGCAGCCCGTTTTTCTGCATCTTTGAGTACCGCAAAGGCTTCACCAACTTGTTTGAAGCGTTCTTCGGCGCCAGCTTCTTTGCTTACGTCGGGATGGTATTTGCGCGCCAGTTTACGGTAGGATTGTTTAATCTCGTCTTGCGTTGCGGTGCGGGCGACACCAAGTGTTTCGTAATAGTCCTGAAATTTCATGGTTTGATTTTACAGATAATTTTTAAGGCGCTAGATCAAACACCAGTACTTCAGCAGCCTGCCCTTTGCTCAGGTGAAGATGATCTTCCTCAGCAATGAGTAAGGCATCACCTGCTTGCAGAATTTGCTCATTAACCATTAATGTTCCCCGAACTAAATGCACATAGGCCTTGCGTTGGGGATTAAGCGTGAGATCAGCAGTTTGCGCACCAGAAAATAAACCTGCATAGAGTTTGGCATCTGCCGTCATCATTACCGAATGATGAGCGCCAGTGGGGGAGGCAATTAAGCGTAGCTGCCCCTCTTTTTCTGCGGTGGGAATGGTTTTCTGCTCATAACTAGGAGCAATTTCAGCCGCGCTTGGTTCAATCCAAATCTGTAAGAGATGGGTGGTGGCATCTGGTGCATGATTAAATTCACTATGGGTAACTCCTGTACCAGCGCTCATCCGTTGTACGTCGCCCGGTGGGATGCCTTCGACATTACCCATGCTATCTTCGTGGGCGAGCACGCCTTCAAGTACATACGTGATTATTTCCATGTTCCGATGACCGTGTTTGCCGAAACCCTTGCCAGCCGCAACCCAATCTTCGTTGATGACCCTTAAATTACCCCAACCCATAAATTGAGGGTCGTGATATCCCGCAAAGGAAAAGGAATGAAAACTTTTTAGCCAGCCATGATCTGCATAGCCGCGTTCGTTTGACTTACGGAGTATTTGCATACTTTAACTGGGGTCGACTTTATCGGGAAATTTAGATGAGGAGTATTGAATGATTGCGCTGGAAAAAGCTAATAATAAAATAGCCCCCGCCATAATCAATATCTGCATATTAGCCTCATGATTCGTGCTGACGATGTCAATGATCAGCCGGGTGACGGCAGTAATAGCCACTGCAATTAGAAACCGTACTGGCATGCGATTGGTCTTAAAATAGACGCCGATCATTGCACCAATTTCTAAATAAATAAATAGCAAAATCAGCTCACCAACGGTAGCAAAGCCTTTTTGGAACATGCTAACAAAGGCGTCTCCCGCTGACCAAACCGTAGCCATACCAATAGCAAATAAAGCCAGCCGATGAAAAATAGAGACTAGTAAGTTACCAAACGGAATCGACCAGCGCTCAAAATTACGTTCTAGCTTTGAAACCTCACGTGGTGTATCGGATTGCATGAAGACTCCTTTCATTGCGACAGGTTGGATTTACCTTGTGCATTGATGATGCTAAACGATTCGGCTAAAAACTGCTAACCGCACCGTAGTTAGCCCTTAATTTAACCTATTAGTCCTGTTTAGTGTCTTTCTCGAGGTATACCTGATAACTAGATAAACTAGGGGGATGCGGGGACATTTATCGATTCGAACAGCTTGGCTGATACTAGCTCTGGCTATATTCACCTATCTTTTTGGCTTAGATAGTCGCTTCGCCCCCAAAAATGGCGACGAATATGTGTATATGCATATTGCCCGGATGACGGCAGAGGCGCAGACCTGGTTACCTCTGCAATCAACCCTAGCGGGAATGCAAAATACCAAGCCCCCCTTATTATTTTGGCAAGGCATTGCTTCGAGTGGTTGGGGCCAACATTGGTCTTTGTGGAATTTACGCTGGCCCAGTGTTTTATATACCGCCCTGACTGCCTTTTTTCTATTCTTAGCGGTAAGGCGCTTTACCCGCGATTGGCGCACTGGCTGTTTAGCCGCATTCATTTGGTTGGGTTTTTTTGCCAGCTACCGCTATGGGCGCCCCTTTCTTACCGATCCCCCCGAAGTGTTTTGGCTTACCTTACCGTTTTTTGCTTTACTGTATTGGGGGAGAGCCGCTTTTGAATCAAAATGGCTTTTCCCACTCTGTGCGGCAGGATGTTTTGGTATCGCATTTCTTTATAAGTCATTTGCCTATGTAGTGCCGGCGTGCTTTGCTTTAAGCCTCTGGTACTGGCGTTTTCGACAGGGGTCTGTTAAGCAAGTGATTCGTAACGATAGCTTCAAGATTATTGGTATTGGTCTGTTGGCGCTAGTGATTTTTGCCTTGTGGTTTGTTTTCGACCCAGCACCAGACGCTGTGTGGCGAGAATTTGTCGTTGGCGAGAATGCGGGCAAATTTGCTGCAGGTCATTTTTCTTACTTCAAGGATTTATTGTGGGGTGCAGACAGCCTGTGGATGCTACTAATGATGTTCTTAGCAAACGCCGGCTTATTTATTTTTGTTTTGCTTTCTACCTTGGCGCAAAGTTGGCGAGAACGTTATCGCCTCAGTAATGAAGAGGTTTATTTATGGCTATTTATCCTCACTTTCTTCTTGATATTTAGTTTGCCAAGTCAACGTTCGGGACGTTATTTATTGCCTGTAATGCCAGCCGTTGCTGCCCTCATTGCTATGCATTGGAATCATTTACCCCGCTGGGGATTTCAGCTTGCCTTACTGCTTGAGCTTTTAATAGTGCTGGCTTTAGTTTGGTTTGGGTGGAACTTATCATGGCCGTTTGCTTTTTGGCATTGGGTTTTATTAGCTGGCGCTTCAGGCACAGTGTTAATCGGTCTCTGGCGCCGGGATGCAACAAAATTAAGTGCCTTAGTCGGTAGTTTTTTTACCTGCACTTTACTTGTTAGCGGCCTCTGGCCATTAGAGTCGAATTTGGGCCGCTATAGCGCGAGCACGCTTATAGCTATTCAGAATCAAGATGTGTGGGTGCCCTGTGATTATCGAGCCAAAGATGAAGAATATCGCTTACTCATGCCGGGCGCTCGAATTCATGGCTATCAACAAGATGCGGCTCATAATATGGCTCAGCTGAGCAGCCAATATCCTTTATTTGCAGTACATGCATCCCCTGCAGAGCAATTGGTTTTGTGTGACGGTTGTAAAATAATTGGGCAGCGTAGTGAAATGCGAGCGCGGCAAAACGAGGCAGAAATTCTGGCGATTCTGTTAGGTCAAATTAACCAAAATTTATTTGTTAATGAATATTTGATTGCCGCACCGTCTGTTGATTTGGCGACTAGCCTGCAACGCAAGGATGCTTGTCGATGAAGCGGATTTTCAGTTTAATGGCTTTATTGGTCGCTGCTGCGAGCGCTATTTTTTATCTAAAGGGCTTACCGGCATGGTCTGAGTTTAGGCCGCCCCTATTTGAAGTCTCAGCAGCAGGTAGAGAAAAAGCACCGACGAATTCAGCCGCTAATCTGTTGCTAAGCAAATTTGATCCACAAGAAACTGGGGCTTGGGTCGCTAATTCAATGGCCGCCTCAGTCCACGCAGCCTCTTTAATTCCTTTAAGTGATGGTAATTTACGGGCATTTTGGTTCGCTGGTAGCAGAGAGGGCGCAGAGGATGTGGTAATTCTTTCTTCGATGCTCAATACAAAAACAGGTAACTGGAGTGAGCCAACGGTAGTGATGGATCGCATTACCGCGGAAAAAGGTTTATCGCGTTATATCGCTAAATTGGGCAATCCAGTACCCGCTTGGGATACCGATGGACGCTTGCGGCTTTTCTTTGTCACGGTATCTATCGGCGGTTGGGCTGGAAGTTCGATTAGTTCGATCGTGTCTAACGATGAGGGCATTAATTGGGAGCGGCCAAACCGCTTAATTACTTCACCTTTCTTAAACCTCAGTTCATTAGTGAAGTCACCCGCTATCCGTTTTGCTGATGGTCGCTTAGGCTTACCTTCTTATCACGAGTTACTTGGTAAGTTTGGCGAGTTCCTGCGCCTTGATGCGCACCGTGTCATTGATAAGCGACGGATGAGTTCGGGTAGGGCAAGCTTACAGCCCCTCGTTTTTATTGAGTCGACTGAGCAAGCTACGGCTTTTTTTCGCCAAGCGCGTAGTGCTGGTCCAGCCCAAATTCCTAGCAGCATCACCCATTCTGCTGGTTATTGGTGGGAGCAGGCTATTGATTTAATGTTGCCCAACCCCAATTCTGCAATTACGGGAGTGCAATTACCCGACGGCACGAGGCTATTGGTATTAAATGATTTAGCAGTTGGGCGGCATCGTTTGGTTTTATTAATGGCCACTCCGCAAGAGACAGGATATTCTGCTTGGCGCTTAATTTCTGTACTTGAGGATGATAGTAATTTACCCATGGCTGAACGCCGCGAATTTTCTTATCCCTTTTTAACGGTGACCAGTAATGGTGATGCACATTTAGTCTATACCTGGGATAGAAAAAAAATCCGTCATTTGCGGCTGCCTGCAGAGTGGCTGAAAATTCGGCGGAGCGACTTAAGGCCATCATGAATGCACTTATCAACGCCCTTACGGCATTGTCAGGTCAGCAAGTGCTGGCTTTGTTAGAAATGTCCGTTACTTGTGCGATCTTATTACTTTGGGTTGGTGAATTTATTTTTACGCAAAGTTTGTCATTGTTAAAACGTATCTCACTGATGTGCGGATTAACTTTCATTTTATTTTTACCTAGCGAGTATTGGAATTATTTTGGTATGCCGCTAGAGTTACCTTTAATTGCTTATGTACGGGGTATTGTTGGCGATTCGAGCGTTGTCACTCTAGTTTTAGTGTGGTCTAGATTTATCTTGCGCGAGAGGTTGGTTTTACCAATTCAAGTGAAACTGAGCTTGGCTTGTATCGCAGTGATTTTTTATCCGCTAGCCTTAGGTTTCACTATGTTTGATCCCTATGCATGGGGTTATGGATCGTGGACTTTCTTGCTTGCTGTATTGCTATTTGCCCTTATAGCCTGGTGGATGAACTTGCATATCGTGGTATTTGCAATTGCGCTGGCTTTATTTGCCTGGTCATTTCAATGGCATGAGTCGAGCAATGTATGGGACTATTTAATCGATCCCTTTTTGTGCCTGTGGGCTTTATTGAGTTTGGCAATCAACCACTACCGGCCTAACCCAATCAAGCAATTGAATCATTCAGCTTAATCCGGAATATTGGCTTTCCGAATAAGTGGACCCCAGCGATTGATTTCTTTCTCAAGGTGATCTTTTAAGCCCTGCTCAGATACTTTTGCCATGGGCACAATATCAATACTCGATTCATCCATGCGCGCTTTAATGGTGGGATCACTTAATGCCAATTTCAAAGCGGTATTGATTTTTTTCAATATGGGCGCAGGCGTGCCCTTAGGCGCATAGATACCATGCCACACCTTGACATCAAAGCCTTTTAATCCACCTTCATCTAAAGTAGGGATATTGGGTATGCTGGGTAAGCGTTTTGGTGTGGTGACACCATAAGTTTTGACTTTATCCGATTTAATAAAGGGTAAGGTTTGGGTGGTTTGATCACATAATAAATCCACTTGTCCACCCAACAGATCATTGAATGCGGGGCCAGTACCTTTATAGGGAATGGTCGTCAGTTTTACACCAATCGCATCCATAAAGACTAAGCCACATAATTGTGAAACAGCTCCTGGGCCAGCATTAGCCATGGTGACTTTTTTCTCATTCTTTTTCAAATAAGCAATTAATTCTTTAAGATTATTGGGCGGGAAATCCTTCCGTGCTAAGAGCACCATGGGCACATCAACTACTTGGCCAATGTATTCAAAATCTTTCATGGGGTCATAGGCTAATTTATCGTTTAGAGCGGGCGCAGTAGCCATCCCGATGTGATAAATAAACAAGGTGTACCCATCCGGTTTAGCTTTGGCCACTTTATTAGCGGCCACCGTACCGCCAGCCCCCAAGACATTTTCAACGATGATGGTTTCGCCGAGTGACTTACCCATCGGCACTGCAATCAGGCGCGCCACAATATCGGTTGGACCGCCAGCCGCAAAAGGGACAATTAAGCTAATGGGACGAGTAGGAAATTTTTCATCGGCTTTGCTTTGGGCAACGGCCAAGCCTGCGCATGAGAGGGCACTGATGCCTAAAATTAGCGATAACACTGGCATCACAAAATGGTTGCGCGTGATTAGCAATTTCATTGAAGGTCTCCGATTGTTAACCCTTCAATTCTGCCATTGGCAATCCTTTGAAAAGATAGGTGTTTACCAGCAATTTCGCTGCAAAATCGCACTATTTAGCTTGGCTTAGGGTTCTTTGCGCTAATAGGACGACTGGGCGATCGATCATGCGCCCATCTAATTTGACTGCTCCGCCACGGGAATCCTGGTCGGCCTTTACGACGCGCTGAGCCCAGTCAATCTCAGCTGCACTGGGTTCAAAGGCCTTACGTACTAGACTGATTTGGCTTGGATGAATACATAATTTACCCCCAAAACCCATGCGTTTTGCGCGGAAAGCATCAGTATTAATGCGGTTTTCATCGGTCGTACTAGGTGTTACGCCATCGATTGGTGGGGCAATTTCGGCTACCCGCGATTGAAAGACCAATTGGAAACGTGCAGTTAGCAATTCACTTTCTAGCTCATCACACACCATGCCAAGGTCGGCTTGTAAATCCAGGTTCCCTAATGCTAAACGTAAAACTTGTTGGGCATTGGCAATTTCTTTGAGGCAATCGAGGCCGAGCGCAGTCTCAATCATCGGAATAATGGCAGTGGTAGGTAAGATTTGGGCTGCGCCATTAATTTGGTCACGTGATTCACTTTTGGGGATCAGCAAACACGGCGCATTGATTTCTTCTGCGAGTGCTAAGTCGGCACCATAAAATTGAGTACCAGGGGCATTGATACGAATCACTAACTGTTTTTTTTGTTGATCACTAAAATCGGCCCAAGCTTGGCGTAACAGGCCGCGTGCTTTTTCTTTATCATCAGCACCAACGGCATCTTCAAGATCAATAATGACCCCTCCGGCTCCACTATTAAGGGCTTTTAGAAAGCGGTCAGGGCGAGTACCTGGGACAAATAAAAAATTGGTACAGAATGCTAAAGTGGTTTCAAGGGGATTCATGAGATCGACTCTGGATTAAATAGCTAAATAGCAGGTTGAAAAATAAATTAAATTCCTGGGTTTAATAAGAACCCTACTTTGGGGCAGCGGCGAATTTCCCACAAAGCAGTGAGCGCTTGAGTCATTTCAGCTTCACTAGCGCCCCCACTAAATTGCGCTAAACGCATGGCTTTCGCGGTAATTTCAGAGCGACTAAGCGTGTTGCCCGGATCACCCTTGGGTTCATCGACCCGACCTTCAAGACAGCGGCCATCATTTAAGTAGACTTTAACTTTACCAATCCAGCGTTGGGGATAGGCTTGATCAACCTCGGAATCAAGTGTCATCGTGACGCGATCGCGTAAATTGCAAATAACCTCATCGTGATAGTGTGTGGCAAATTCAGACAAACCTAAAAATTGATAGTGCGCCGCTAAAGCCAAGACTGTACCCATTGAAAATTTGGATTGGTGGATTGAGCTTGGATCAATTATCGGTCCCAATACGTCAATGGCACCTTGATGAACGAGTGCCTCAATGCGCAAAATATCAGATGCCTGCAGACCATGATTTTGTATAACTTGGAGCAGCGCATCGGCAGCCGGATGGGTATGCCGACATGAGGCATGATATTTAAAACTAGTTTCAGCTAAGGCCCAACGCTGACCTAAGCCATCAATGAGTTTGCTTGGCTCAGCATCACTTGACATACCAGCGGCTAAACCTTGCGGTCCCTCCAAAATATGTTGTGCGCCAGTAAATCCGGCTTGAGCAAGATAGGCTGACATTAAACCAGCTGCTGCTGCATGCGCAGTATGCAATTGCTTAGAGTCGGCGGCATCGCGTAAAAATTCCCAGAGTCCGGCTGATTGTGTGCCCGCAGAACCAAAAGCATTAAGCATTTGTTCCGGATTGAGATTTAGG
>CAILUH010000082.1 GCA_903837335.1 uncultured beta proteobacterium
CGGATTCTGAGGCAATTAACCATTCTGGTCCATCTGCCGTATCGAGTCGGCCAATACATAAAGGACGAATGCCATAAGGATCACGAAAAGCCAATAAACCATAGCCTGCAATCATCGAAACTACAGCATAAGAACCTTTAAGACGACGCGCTAGACTTCCCACTGCCTTAAACATGACATCTTCATCTAGTGCAGCGCTATTCGTTTCTCGCTGTAATTCATCAGCCAACACATTGAGTAGCACTTCGGTATCCGAATTAGTATTAATATGGCGGCGATCACGGTAGGCCATCTCAACCCGTAAGCTGGCGGCATTGGTTAAATTTCCGTTATGAACCAAAATAATACCGTAGGGTGCGCTCACATAAAATGGTTGCGCCTCTTCTTCATTGCTCACTGATCCTGCGGTGGGATAACGTACCTGACCAATGCCGGCATTACCCACTAAGCTACGCATATTGCGTGTTCTAAAAACATCTCGTACTAGGCCGTTCGCTTTATGCATCGCAAAAGAATTCCCATTCATCGTGGCAATTCCAGCAGCGTCTTGACCGCGATGTTGCAAGAGCAACAATGCGTCATAGAGCAATTGATTTACGGGATAGTGTGAAACACTGCCGACAACTCCGCACATAGCCTTAGCTTCCTAATTTAAGTGGTAAAGCAAGGTTTGGTAAAGCCCCTAATTGACTAGCCCAATCACTGGGTAGCCAAGTTTTAATTAAGCTTGTCGCAACTTCTAGAGTGGGCCGCGTTTTCGCTAAGCGCCAATCGGCAGATTTAGTCAATGGTGTTAAAGCCGCTAAACTGGCCAAGATCACGACGACCACTCCGCCGCGCAATAAACCAAAAATTAAACCCAAAAATCGATCCGTCAAACTCAGTCCGGCCGACAAAATTAATTTTTGAATGATCCCGCCTAATAAGCCGCAGGCAATTAAAGCAGCAACAAATAAAATCAGAAAACTCAAACCTAGGCGGAGGAGTTCGTCCATTTTGAAGGTTGACAGCCATTCGGATGAGAGGTATTCACTATAGTGATAAGCAACCCAGGCAGCAATGATCCAAGAAAAAAGTGCTAGAACTTCTTTGAATAAACCACGTGAAACACCAACCAGAGCCGACACTAAGAGCACAGTAAAGACAACATAATCTACTGGAGTGAGCTTAAGCGAAGCCAGAAGTTCCATTAGGTTTTACCTACCTCAACTAAACGTGGAGTTAAGCCCATGGCCTTAATTTTTTTTTCGGCTATTTCGGCAGCCTCTTTGTCGGCAAATGGTCCAGCGCGTAATACATACAACTTAACGCCCTCTGGATTCGTTTTGTTCAAGACGTAATTTGGAATTTTTTGTTCTTTTAATTTTGTAATCCAGCCTTTAGTTCGCTCTTCCGAGGCGAATGCGCCAATTTGAATCACAAACTTACTACTGCTAGCTTTAGTCTCTGTGGGAGAATTATTCGCTAAAGTGCTTGCAGGTGGTGTCGAGGCTGTCGTTGTCGCTGCTGGGGCGGTTGTAGATGATGCCGAAGCGGGGGCGCTGGGCTTAACTACTTCTTCGCCAGCGGCTAAGCCTAAGTTTTTGACTGGTGCAGAAGATGTTGGCGGATTAATGGGTGCCGACTTAGTTTCTGCTGCCGACTTAGTTTCTGCTTGCGTTGGCGGAGCCACTGTCACTGCGGATGCTGAGGGCGCACTTACTGCCGGCGCTGCATTATTAGAGCTAGTAGTAAGCGCTGAACTACCAACTGCGCCAACGACAGGCAAACTAGTCACAATATTGACCGCAATATCATTACTAATTGTTTTCGGCTTGCTATCTAGAATACGGGGCAACCCAACAACTGCAATCAGTACTAAAACTGCTGCGCCAATTAAACGATGGCGCGCGCGTTGACGATCAGGGTCTTCTGTTAAAGCAGGGTCATCGCCCGCTTGGGATTGCGATGAACGTTGATAAGCACTTGATGCGGTACCTGATTTAGAAGCGGCTCTCGATCGGCTGCCGACAGAAACCCGACCGACCGGCTCGGGTTTGGTATTGCGATTAAACAGCTTCGGTAAACGAATCATGGATTAATTAACCAGGTTGTTTCGATAAGCCATTGCGCCAGCAACAGTATAGAAGGATCCGAAGACCACTATTCTATCACCCTCCCCGGCTTTTGCGAGCGCCTCTTGATAAGCCTTGGCTGGATCAGCAAAACAGCGAATTCCACCATCCTGATTACTTTCCTCGGCTACACCTAAATCAAGCAAATGCGCTTTAATCTGCAAAGCGCTAGCTGCTCTAGTAGTAGGTAAATCGGTGCAAAACCAATAATCAACCAGCGCTAAAAAGGGTTGCAAAACTGCGGCAATATCTTTATCTGCCATCGCTCCAAAAACCGCGTAGGTGTAAGGAAAGTAGCCCATAGAATCTAAACTACGATAAAGCGTTGCGGCAGCATGCGGATTATGAGCGACATCGAAAATACAAGTTGGTCGACCAGGCAAAACTTGAAAGCGCCCAGGCAAATCGACAACTGCAAAGCCGAGTCGAATATCTTGTGCCGATACGGGTAGGCGCTGATGCAAAGCAGACAGCGCTGCAAGTACCGCAGCTGCATTTAATAATTGATTAGCGCCACGTAAGGCAGGATAGCCTAAGCCACTATATCGCTTACCTCTTCCCGACCACGCCCATTGCTGTTGATCACCTTGAAAATTAAAATCGCGACCCGATAAATACAGATCGCAACCAAGACTTGTGGCATAGTCAATTAAGGATTGGGGTGGTAATGGATCGCCACATACGGCAATCTTACCGGGACGAAAAATGCCGGCCTTTTCTCTGGCAATCGCTTCGCGGGTATCACCTAAAAAACTGGCATGATCAATATCAATACTCGTCACAATTGCACAATCAGCATCGATGATATTCACTGCATCCAATCGACCACCCATGCCAACTTCTAAAATCATGACGTCTAAATCTGCTTGCGCAAATAAATGCAAAATGGCCAAGGTTGTAAATTCAAAATAAGTTAAGGTTGGCGTATTGGGCACGCGCATACGGGCTTCTTCAACTGCAGCAAAATGGGCCAGTAATTGGTCATCGCTTGCATCAACGCCCTGCAAACGCGCGCGTTCATTAAAGCGCAATAAATGGGGGGAAGTATGACAACCGACTCGATAACCTGCAGCAATCAAAATGGCTTCTAAAAAAGCGCAAGTAGACCCTTTGCCATTGGTGCCGGCGACGGTAATGACAGGACAAGTAATGGGCAAACCCAAGGCATCTTTTACTAGGGTAATCCGCTCTAGGCTCATATCAATGCCGAGCGGATGAGCCACCTCTAAGTGGCTAAGCCATGCATCCAGGGTTGCAAAAGGGTAAGGGTTTTCTGGCGTTGAAGTCAACTAAGCAACATCTTCAGAAACAGTGGCGACATTGGGTGCTGGGCGACTTTGCAAAAGCGCCAATAAATTCGCAATTTCACTGCGCATGTGGCGTCGGTCCACAATCATATCAATGCCTCCATGTTCCATCAAAAATTCAGCGCGCTGAAAACCCTCAGGTAGTTTTTCTCGCACAGTTTGCTCAATCACCCGGGGGCCGGCAAAACCAATTAATGCCTTCGGCTCGGCCATCACAATATCGCCCATAAAAGCAAAGCTAGCCGAAATACCGCCCATGGTTGGGTCGGTTAACACGCTAATAAACGGTAAGCCTTGGTGCGCTAACTTGGTCAACATGGAATTTGTTTTGGCCATTTGCAACAGCGACAACAAACTTTCTTGCATGCGAGCGCCACCGGTTGCCGTTATGCAAATAAAAGCACATTTTTGTTTAATCGCTTCGGTAACGCCGCGCACAAAACGCTCGCCTACTACCGAACCCATCGAGCCGCCCATAAACTGAAATTCAAAACTGGCGATGACTACGGGAATGCCGGCCATTTTTCCACCCATCACAATTAATGCTTCGCTTTCACCAGAAACATCTTTGGCTTCCTTGAGGCGATCGGGATATTTTTTAGAGTCATGGAACTTTAACGGATCGAGGGGAAAAATGGTGGCGCCAATTTCATATTGCAGCTTAGGATCCAATAATGCATTGAGGCGTTGACGTGCGCCAATGCGCATATGATGCGCACATTTAGGGCAAACCGATAAATTAGCTTCAATATCAGTGCTATATAAAACGGTCTCACATGCTGGGCACTTTACCCACAAACCTTCGGGAATCGACTTACGATTAGCCGGATCGGTTTGCTGAATTTGCGGGGGTAATAGTTTATCGATCCAACTCATTAATCATGAACTCTAAGTGTTTTATTTCGCATCGAGGGCCACGCGAATTTCACGCATAAAATTTTCTAGCGATTGTACTGCGGCAGATCGATCGCCACCCTGATATGACTCTTCCAGTAATTGAATAATGCGACTACCAATGACCACTGCATCCGCTAAATGCGACACAGCTCGCGCACTAGCAGCATCACGAATACCAAAACCGACCGCAATTGGAATTGCCGTAGTCGCCCGAATCGCGGGAATAATACTTGCCACATCTTGCGTGCTTAAGTGCGCTGCACCGGTTACACCGCGTAAGGAAACATAGTAAAGATAGCCAGAAGCCGCTTTAGCAGCTGCATCGATGCGCTCCTGTGCAGAAGTTGGCGCCAACAAGAAAATAGGATCAATTCCCGCTACCCGCATGAGTGCTGCAAAATCAATGCATTCCTCAGGCGGATAATCAACAATCAGCACGCCATCTACTCCTGCATCTTTAGCTTGCTGCGCGAAATGGTCTGCGCCCATTTGTTCAACAGGATTGGCATAACCCATTAAGACAACTGGTGTAGTGCTATCGGCCTGCCGAAATTGCTGCACCATGGCCAAACATTGTCGCAAGGTGACCCCTTTTGCTAAGGCGCGCTCAGAAGAACGCTGAATTACCGGACCATCGGCCATTGGGTCAGAAAAAGGTATGCCCAGCTCCAATATATTGGCTCCACCCCGCACCAAGGCATGCATGAACTCAACTGTCGAGGCAGGATCAGGATCACCAGCAGTAATAAAAGGAATAAGCCCTTTCTTACCGGTCTTTTTTAAGTCCGCAAATACGGCTTGAATTTTTGACATGAATTAGCCTTCCGAGCCGGTTGCTAAAGCTACGGTATGCATATCTTTATCACCACGTCCGGAGAGATTAATCAAAATGGTTTTATCTTTAGCTAAAGTTGGCGCCATTTTGCATGCATAGGCAATCGCATGCGCCGACTCAAGCGCCGGAATAATGCCCTCAATTTGACAGCAGTCATGAAACGCTTTGAGTGCTTCAGCATCGGTAATAGCCACATAATCAGCGCGACCAGAATCTTTTAACCAGGCATGTTCAGGCCCTACCCCTGGATAATCCATGCCGGCAGAAACGGAATGGGTTTCAGCAATTTGACCATTTTCATCTTGCAGCAAATACGTTCGATTACCATGCAAAACGCCCGGTTTGCCAGCGCAGAGTGCCGCCGAATGTGCGCCACTAGCAATACCGCGACCAGCAGCTTCAACGCCAATGAGTTGTACTTCTGGGTATTCAATATAGGGATAAAAAATACCCATGGCATTTGAACCACCACCAACACAAGCTAATACATAATCAGGTTGACGGCCAATCATTTCAGGCATTTGCACTTTGCATTCTTCGCCAATCACACTTTGAAAATCACGCACCATCATCGGGTATGGGTGAGGTCCTGCCACGGTACCAATAATATAAAAAGTATCTTCCACATTCGTCACCCAATCACGCATGGCTTCGTTTAAAGCGTCTTTAAGCGTTTTCGTACCTGATTCAACGGGCACTACTTTAGCGCCGAGTAACTTCATGCGATAAACATTTTGTGCTTGCCGCTCAACATCAACCGAGCCTTGATAAACAGTGCAATCAAGCCCGTAGCGCGCACAAATGGTGGCCGTAGCTACGCCATGTTGGCCGGCGCCAGTTTCAGCAATGATGCGCGGCTTACCCATGCGCTTAGCAAGCATCGCTTGACCGATGACGTTATTAATTTTATGTGCGCCAGTGTGATTTAAATCCTCACGCTTCAAGTAAATTTGCGCGCCACCGAGCATGTCACTCCAACGTTTTGCGTGATATACCGGCGAAGGTCGACCCACAAAATGTTTGAGCTCACTATGAAACTCAGCTAAAAATTCAGGATCGTGTTGATAACGGGCATAGGCCTGCTTCAGTTCTTCCAAGGCAAACATCAGCGTTTCAGAAACAAAAACGCCGCCATAAGGGCCAAAGTGGCCACGGGAATCGGGTTTATCGTACATACATACCTCTTCTAATTAATCAGCAACCGCTATAAACGGTTAATTTGGTGTATCGGTAGCGCGTACCGCTTCAATAAATGCACGGATTAGCGCTGGATCTTTTACGCCTTTGGTAATTTCAACGCCGCTCGAAATATCCACTGCGCAAGGTCGCAAGCGAGCAATTGCCTCGCCGACGTTGCGTACGTTCAACCCACCACTCAAAACGACCCGATGCGCGTTTGCGCTTAGCCATAACTGTGGAATCCCTTGCCAATTAAAAGGTAGCCCGCCGCCTCCATACCCATCAACCAATGCATCGAGGAGAAAACCGCTGGCTAAGTCATATTGTAGGGAAAAATTAGCAAAAGCGAAATTATCCCCAATTCTGGCTGCTTTAAGCCACGGTTGCCCTGCCGCTAGCCTAATGCAATCAGCTGGCGACTCATCCCCATGAAATTGCCATAGGGTAATGGGCAGATTGGCTCGAATCTCCTCAACCTCGGCCTCGCTGGGGTTCACTAGCAAGGCGACCGCATCGACTCCAGCGGGTATGCCCCGCATGAGTTCCGCTGCTAAGGCGATAGAAACGGCCCGGGGGCTAGGTGGATAAAAAACCAAGCCGAGCGCATCTGCGCCAGCCTCAACGGCCGTATTCACTGCTGCCGTATCCCTTAAGCCACAAATTTTAATTCTGGTTTCCCCAGGAGAGTATTGAAGTAAGCCCATAGCTTAAGGATAAGCCTCTTGTGCTTTTACAGAGGGAAACGCTAAAGCCTCCAGCATGTCATAA
>CAILUH010000083.1 GCA_903837335.1 uncultured beta proteobacterium
ATGCCATCTCAGCAAATGGCATTGATTTTCCCAAAGCAGAAGTGCCCCCAGGCAGTCATACCATTCGTATTACCGTTAAAGATACCGAAGGCAGAGAAACTAACTCAGTGCAAACCTTGGTGGTTAATAAGTAATGCAATGTCCATATTGCCTTTCTGAAGTTACTGAAGAGGCATTTGTATGTAAAGTTTGTACTCGCGACTTATACCTATTTAAGCCCATGATGGCTAAAGTTGCAGAGTTAGAAAAGCAGCTTGAAGATATTCCAAATCATGCGGCTTACGAGAATCGAATTTCTGAGTTAGAAAGCTTACTCGATGAGCAAATAAAAAAACATGCAGAGCCTAGAGGTCTAGGCAAATCACTTGCAGATATTGCCGTTTATCTGCTTGTCCCATTAATGCTACTACTAGTTGCACATGGTTTGATTACGATTGTCTATGATGCCAAGATTATCTATCTTAGAATTATTTCCATGATTTTACCTTTGCCTTTTGGATATTTTTTATTTAAAACTTACCAGCGTAATTTGTTCCCTTGGTTTATGGGGGTGGTATTTTTGGCAATAGCTTCAGTGATTGGTATGAGTTGGATGACAAGCTTAATTGACCATACCCCTATTTGGCCACAATCTACCTTTGAATGGCGCGAGGTTTTGGAGTATTCCGCTAGTATTGCTTTTAGTTTTTTAACTGGTATGTTATTGGGCGGGGTGGCTTTTGCAAGTAAGCAACGTCATCGTAAGGCAATCATGATTAATCCGCTCTTAAAAGCTTTGGCTTTAGGCTTAGGTGAGGGGCGAGTATCTCCAAGTACGCTATATGGAGCCATGAAAAAACTGCATGAATATGGAGGTATGGCAATTGCATTTGGCACCACTGCAGTGTCGATCTATACGGGCCTTAAGGGATTTATTGGGAATTAATTACAAAATTAACCCAATTACTACCCATTAAATTCCCCCCTTTATTTTGGGCGCCATTTGTCGTGGTGGGAGATTAGCTGGGTCGACAGCGGCTTAATAAATAAATCGCATCATATAAGTCAGCGTCAGCGGCAATACTAGCAAGCCTACTAAGCTCATAATCCAAGATCGATTGGGCGCAGGAAAACGTGACTCTAATTTAAGAATACAAAATTGCATCGCCAAACCCATTCCATAAAGTATTAGCGGCAATAGCCATCCTTTGGTAATTCCTAAAATAAGAAGATAGGCGATACCAATGATCGCCTCAATGACGACATAATTGGGAAAGAGATATTTAAAGAAAAGCGCTAAGTCGCGCGCTAGCTTTCGTCCTCGCTTATCACCAAGACGAGCAACTAAATCATTTTCTGCAATTCTCTCGGGAATGCCCTGATGATAATTCTTTAGGGCATGACTAATTTGCTGTGCCATAAAGTAATAACAAACTAAATACGAAATTAGTAGCTCAAAAGAAAAGTTCGGCATAATGGCAATACTATAATTTATAAATAAGATGCATCGCAGGCAAGATAACTAAAATAAGCTTCTGTGAGCCCTAAGAAAATAGATAAATGCCCATTAAAAATATTATTCCTAATTTGCTCGGCCTGAGTAGTTTGCTCATTTTATTTATCTTGGGCAGGACCTTAAATGTACCAATCATCCTGCAAATTTTTAAGCAAGTAGACCAGTTAACCGGCAATATCATTTTAGTTGTTATCGCGATTGCCATTGGCATCTTTATGAAAGATTATTGGTATGTACTTGGGGCAATCCTTGTGGCTACCCTCGTTACACTTTTAGTGCCTGCAGTCCCCGAATTACTAAACACAACGCAGGAATATCTATTTGCGTTTATGTTAGTAATTCTAGGATTTTCCTCAATCTCTAATTTTTCACGCCAGTATCGCTAAAGGGGTAATATTTTCAAGTTTATTTTTTAGCCTCAGAAGCAGCAGCTGGTGGAGCAGCTGGTACAGCAGCAGATTGTGCCTCTTTTTTTGCTTCTTCGACATGAATAGCTTCAGCTCCATGCTTTTCGCCACCCATATCAATATTCCCATCGCTTTTAAGCATAAGCCAGCCAGTAAGGCCAATTAAAATAAGTACGATAATGATGATTGTGCGGTTGCTCATATGATTCCCCTAGGTATTAAATAGCGACATAAATTGTATGTTTAGGTAGCTCTTATTACATAACTATTCAAATAGATATAGCCTATGGTGTAATAATAGTACAGTAGCCATAAGCAGCTATTTATTTGGTGTAAGCTCTTATTATAGTAATAATTAGAATATCAAAGCGTCTTATTAATGTAATTTTTATATCAATTTAGCCTTCAGTTTTAAGGCCCTTTAAATTATTGGAGTATGAAAATGAATTTACGTAAATATGTGAGCACCCTTTTTCTTGGTTTCGCACTAATCAGCACCAGTGTAATGGCTGCAGATGCGGCAAAACCGCCTTCTGGTTCAGTGACTATTAATGAAACCCAGTTTGCTTTAATCGTTGGCGGTAGCACAGGCGGTGGCGTCTTAACCTATAAAGGCAAGCAATATCCATTCAAAATAACAGGAATTAGTTTGGGCGCAAACATTGGCGTCTCTAAACTTTCCGCTGTTGGCGAAGTGTATGACTTAAACGATATTTCTAAATTTGCTGGCACCTTTACAAAATTAGATGGCAGTATTACTTTGGGCGGCGGTGTTGGCGGCTCTGTATTAAAGAATGAAAATGGCGTAATCATGCGCTTAACCAGCACTTCGCAAGGCATTCAGCTAAATTTGAGTGCTAGTGGTGTGACAGTGAAGCTGGATAAATAAAGCGCTTAATGATGCGAACTTAGAAAACGGCGAAAGCCTTTCTCTAGGTAGCGCATATTAGATCTTGCTTTAATATTTCACCAATTGACGTCGAATATGAAACACTTCTTTAAGCTACTAACCTCCTTCTTTGTAAGCTTATTAATAGGTGCCGCGCAGGCCCAGACTGAGTGCCCGTCTTCGCAAATGTTGCGTTTTGAGGATGGATCTAAAGGGTGCATGTCTGAATATAAATTTTTTAATCTCCAGCGAAATTTTCAACCGGTAAAGGCCTCTATTGCTGAGACAGTATTAGGTAAAGATAGATACTTTGTCGCATGGGTAAAAAATCCCAAAATTTGCCCCGCTGATTGGGTTTCGGTTGATTGGGGGGGTGTTTTCCTCACTCCAGGAAAAGCCTTAAATCAATGTGAAGATGCTGTTACTAAAAGAGTAGTGACAGTGCTGAATAAAAATCCAGCTGGGTGCGAATGCGAAATTGTTTACAACTCACACGCATCCGCTAATATCTTGATGTCAAAATCTGCATTTGAATCTAGGTCCCGCGCTTGGCTTGCGGCCGCTCAAGGGGGAAATCAATTTCAAGGCCAATTTACCGAAGAAGAGAAAAAAGCCAATACGCTCTTTCTTGCCGAGTATTTAAAGCAGTTAGATGGTGGTCAAACTGCTTCTCCTGCTACTCAACAAGCTAATGCGGCGGCAGATAAAAAATTGCAAGATGAGGTGGCCAAGAAACTGCAGCTTGATAAAGAGCAAAAGGATTTAGCTGAAAAGGCCCGCCTGGAAAAAGAAAAGTCACTTGCAGAAGAAAAACGCCTTGCTCAAGAGATTGCCCAAAAAGGGCAATTAGATAAAGAGGCAGCCAATAAAGCTCGCCTGGAAAAAGAAAAGTCACTTGCAGAAGAAAAGCGCATTGCTCAAGAGTTAGCTAAAGTACAGGCTTTAGAAAAAGAAAAGGCAGACTTAATTACAAAACTGCAGCAAGAAAAAGATGCCCGTGAAAAAGCTGCGGCTGCCAAACCAACGAGTGATGAAGCCCGTATCTTAGCTTTACGTAAAGAATTAGAAAAAGAAATTCGAGCGAGCATTCAAAACGAGTCGGCAGCTTCGCCAGGCGCTTCTAAGGCCAAACAAGCTACTCCCGTTTTTGCTAATCGGAAGGCGTTAGTGATCGGCAATGATTCCTATCAAAAAGTGACGCCCTTAGTAAATGCTCGGGAAGATGCAAAAGTCGTCGCTGAAAGCCTTACCTCATTGGGCTACAAGGTTTCTTTAAAGCTAGATGTTACCGAAAAGCAATTTAAATCAGAGCTACGTACTTTTAAAGGTCTAATTCAGCCAGGCGATGAGGTTGCAATCTTTTATGCCGGGCATGGGGTGCAGATTGCCTCAACTAATTATTTATTGCCGGTAGATATTGGCGGTAAAAACGAGGAAGAAATAAAAGACGAAGGTATTTCATTGCAACGCTTGTTAGATGATATGACCGAGAAAAATGCCAAATTTACTTTGGCAATGATTGATGCATGTCGTGATAATCCCTTTAAAAGTTCAGGCAGAAGCGTTGGCGGCAGGGGGTTGGCCCCCACCACAGCAGCTACAGGGCAAATGATTGTCTTTTCTGCTGGAACAGGCCAACAAGCATTAGATAAGTTAGGACCAAACGATAAAAGTAAAAATGGCCTTTTTACTCGAGTTTTTGTGAAAGAAATGCAAAAAGCGGGTGTATCAGTCGATCGAGTTGTACGTAATGTTCGCACTGAAGTCGTGGCTTTAGCTAAGTCAGTTGGCCATGACCAAGTACCTGCTATTTATGATCAAGTGGTAGGCGAGTTTTACTTTAAACAATAACGCACAGTCATTATTAGCCTGAGCCCTTATTAATTGTTGCTCGCACAGCCGCTAAATCCCATAAAGCCGAGCCACATGATTTAAAGAGTGTCGGTTTCTGAGGATCAATAGATTTTTTCTTCGAGACAATCTCACCTAAAGTTGGGTAATCAGCTGGGACTAATTTTGCGAGCAATAAATCACCCCCTTCATGATTTACTTCAGGGGTATCGCAGATGATGTTGCCGTAGATAGCGAAGCGCTGACAAATATCTGCCGATATTTCTGCTAAATGCGCTTTGAATGAGCCAATTGCAGTAATGAACAAGTTGTCAAAATCCAAGTTTTGCAAATGCGCTAGCACTACCTCATGTGCTGGAGTGCAAGTTGCAATGTTTTGAATCGATGCTGGATAGGGCGAGTTCGGTGGTAAATAGTGTGCATTTATACCTAATTTTTTAGCGTGCTCAACTAGGGTAATTGCCGAAGTCATGCTTTTTGACTGCACCCAGACACGTTGGGTACCAAAAAGAATATGAAAAGCCTCCAAATGATTTTTACCTTGCACACCCGCCCCAATGATAAGTAAGTCGCCTTGAGGATTTGGCGCAGCGAGTTGTGCAGCTAAAGCCGATACAGCTGCGGTACGTTGAGCAGTAATGATAGCGCCATCGAGCGTTGCTAGCACGGCTCCAGAGACCGCATCAAAAACCAAAATCTCTCCTTGGATGGCGGGTAGGCCTTTAGTAAGATTCAGTGGGCAAACGGAAATCGATTTGACGGCTGCTATATCAGGTCCGGCAATCGGCATTACCAATAAAACACCATCATCTTTTAAGGGCACAGCTTGGCGGGGTGGCTTTTGAATTAATCCTTGAGAATCTTCAATTAAAACCACTTGAATTTCGGTAAGTAGCTGGTGCCAGGGAGTACTTGCTTGGGTCATCAAGCTAGTCTTAACTCATGATGCCAATTTGCCATGGTACAAATTCATACTTACCTAGGTCAAGTAAT
>CAILUH010000084.1 GCA_903837335.1 uncultured beta proteobacterium
AGCGGAAAAAAATCCCTTGCCTAATATTCTGAGTGCTTATTTCACCCCGCAATCTGGAACTGCGAACTTCACAACCCGCATCCGTTTGGCAGATACGCAACGGGTTTGGGCGATTGCGCAAATGAGTGATGATAGTTTTTATCAGACGCATGCAGATACACTGATTACCAGCTCAGCTTGCTCAGAGGGATTTATATGAGCAAAACTTCGCGCACCCTAATCACCATGCCAAAGACTGCTCGTAAAGGTGAGATTATCGAGATCAAAGCGATTGTGCAACACGATATGGAGACGGGTTTTCGCCATACGGAGCAGGGTAAATTAATTCCGCGCGATATTATTCGGGTTTTTACATGCCAATTTAATGGCGCCGAAGTCTTTAAGGCTGATTTTTTCCCAGCCGTTGGCGCTAATCCACTGCTGATATTTACGGTTATTGCAACGACCAGTGGAACTTTGCAGTTTTCTTGGGCGGGTGACGACGGCTATTTGGCTACCAATCAAAGTCAGATTACCGTAACGTAAGTGTGCCCCCTTTATTCCCGAGTAGTGATTCTGGTTGGTTTACAGCTGATGCTGTTCCATGCTACCCAATTATCTGCGGCCGATCCCCGACAATCCAGTTATCAGTTAATGTCAACTGAAAACAAGGCGATGCAGGATGACCCTAGTCTTAATCCAGCTACATTTGCCATCTTAGATGGCCAAAGTGCTTGGCAAGAAAAGCTTGGCAGTTCTAATCAAGCGTGTGCAAGTTGTCATGGTGACGCAGCAAAATCAATGCAGGGGGTAGCTACCCGCTACCCACAGTTAGTGGATGGTAAGTTAACGAATTTAGAAGGACGCATTAACCAGTGTCGTGTCGAGAAACAAAAAGTCAATCCACTTCCCTATGAAAGCAAAGAACTCTTATCTTTATTAGCCTATATTTCAGTACAGTCGAAAGGTATGCCAATTCAAATTATGGCTACGCCAGCAACACAACCTTACCTTGAAGCCGGTAAGCGCCATTTTAATCAACGCATTGGCCAGCTGAATTTATCTTGTAGACAATGCCATGAAGAGCGGGCCGGTGAAAAGTTAGCCGGTATTCCAATACCTCAGGCTCATCCTACTGCTTATCCCATCTATCGACTTGAGTGGCAAAGCGTGGGTTCATTACAGCGGCGTTTACGTAATTGTATGATCGGAGTCCGGGCAGAGCCTTATGCTTACGGCTCTAAAGAATTAACTGAGCTGGAGCTATTTCTAATGATGCGCGCCAATGGCATGCCGCTTGAAGCCCCAGGAGTAAGGCCTTAATGATGATCCTCTATAGTGCGCCATCATCTTATTATTCGATGATTGGCCGCTTGGCGCTAAAAGAAGCGCAAGTACCATTTGAAAATCATCAGATGGATATTCATCTACGCAAAGAGCAGCTTGCGCCTTGGTATGTTGTGCTCAACCCCCATATGTCTGTACCGACTTTGGTCGATGGTAAGACCATCTTGATTGATAGTCAGGATATCTTACGCTTAGCAGCAAACTTAGCAGGCAATCAATGGTTGGACGCTAATGTAAATTTAGCCCCGCAAATTGAGTCAGTAGTTAAAGCGCATTATGAAATACCCATAGAGCGTTTAACCTTTTGTAAGGCCATGATGCATTTGCCAATCTTGAGGTTTATTTTCCCCCGCACCTTGCGCGGCATTATTAAAGGCCTGCAGGCCCGGTTGGCAACAGCAAAAAATCCTGCTGCATTACAGGCAAAAATTGATTTGAACAAATCGCGTATTGCCTACTTTACTCAAGGCGCTAGCTTGCAGAACAAGATGGCGGTAGAGCGTAAGCGCGTAAGCACCTATTTAAATCAATTACCAAACCCAAGTCATTTTTTATTTGGCGATAAACCGAGTTCGGCTGATATTGTTAC
>CAILUH010000085.1 GCA_903837335.1 uncultured beta proteobacterium
CTGCGCGATATTCCGGGTTTCTTCTGGTTGTTTGCCAAAACCTTTTTCTTGTTGTCATGCTTTATCTGGTTACGCGCCACGTTACCGCGTTATCGCTACGACCAAATCATGCGCTTAGGCTGGAAAGTGTTTATTCCCCTGGCAGTATTTTGGGTGGTAGTAGTTGGCGCTTGGATTGTTTCACCTTGGAATATTTGGAATTAAGGCGAACTATGATTAAAAAATCACTCCAGCGCGTAAGCCAATTTTTCGAGAGCCTTATGCTCAAAGATATTTTGACGGGCATGTCGATAACGGGGCGTTACCTCTTTAAGCCTAAATTCACGATTCAATATCCTGAAGAAAAAACCCCTTTATCACCGCGTTTTCGGGGCCTCCATGCTTTGCGGCGCTACCCAAATGGGGAAGAGCGGTGTATTGCTTGCAAATTATGTGAAGCAGTTTGTCCTGCTTTAGCAATTTCGATTGAATCAGATCAGCGGGAAGATGGCTCACGTCGTACCACCCGCTACGATATCGATTTAACTAAATGTATTTTTTGTGGCTTTTGTGAAGAAGCTTGTCCGGTCGATGCCATTGTGGAAACCAATATTTTTGAATACTTTGGTGACAAACGCGGCGATCTTTATATGACCAAGGAGATGTTATTGGCCGTGGGCGACGAATATGAAAAAGAAATTGCCGCTAATCGGGCTGCTGATGCGCCTTATCGTTAATGATGAATAGTTAAATTACCCGTGACCTTCGATCCTTCTACCATCTTCGCAATCTTCTTTTATGCCTTTGCTGGCCTATTAGTCATCGCTGCTTTACGTGTAGTTACGGCACCCAATCCTGTTCATGCGGCACTCTTTTTGGTGCTGGCATTTTTCTGCGCCTCGGGAATTTGGATGTTATTACAAGCTGAATTTTTAAGTCTGGCACTAATCCTAGTTTATGTTGGGGCGGTGATGGTGTTATTTTTATTCGTGGTCATGATGCTGGATTTAGATTTGGCCCATTTGCGTCGCGATTTTAAAAAATATTTACCGGTTGCTTTCTTAATGGGGGCTGTGATCGTCTTGGAATTAGCGGTGGTTTTAATCCGCAGCTTTATTGGGACACGGACACCAGTACAAGCGATGAGTGAAGAGCTTGCTAGTAATAATACCCACGCGCTCGGTAAATTAATCTTTGTTGATTATGTATATGCCTTTGAAGTAGCAGGCGTTATTTTGTTAGTGGCCATTATTGCTGCTGTGGCTCTTACCTTAAGGCGGCGCAAAGATTCGAAGACGCAAAATATTGCTGATCAAGTCGCTGTTAAGGCTAGCGATCGCCTGCGTATTGTTTCAATGCCAAGTGAGATGGACGCCAAACAAGATGCCGAACAAAATCGTCGGGGGAGGAAAGAATGACGATTACCTTGGCCCATTATTTAGTACTTAGCGCTATTCTTTTTGCGACCAGCGTAGTGGGTATTTTCTTGAATCGTCGCAACCTGATTATTTTGTTAATGGCAATTGAGTTAATGCTACTTTCTGTCAATATCAACTTTATTGCTTTCTCCCATTTCCTGGGTGATATGGCTGGCCAAGTTTTCGTCTTTTTTATTCTGACGGTCGCTGCTGCTGAGGCTGCCATTGGCTTAGCCATTTTGATTGTGCTATTTCGTAAGCTCGATACGATTAATGCCGAAGATCTTGATCGACTGAAGGGTTAATGATGCAAACGAATTTAACCCTGCCACTGTTGTGCGCCATTCCACTAGCCCCGCTAGTAGGATCCATCATTACTGGTTTTTTTGGTACAGCTTTATTTGGTAATCGTTTGGGTAAAGTTGGCTCGCAGTCGATCGCTATTATGGGCGTCATTATTGCTTTTGCCTTATCTTGCCAAGTTTTCTTTTACGTGCAGGCTGGGGATTATTTTAATGGCGAGGTTTATACCTGGATGCAATTGGGTGAGCTCAATTTAGGCATCGGCTTTTTAATTGACTCGCTCACCGCTACGATGATGGTAGTAGTCACCTTTGTTTCCTTAATGGTGCACATTTATACCATTGGCTATATGCATGGTGAGCCGGGCTATAACCGTTTCTTTGCTTATATCTCTCTATTTACTTTTGCGATGCTGATGTTGGTGATGAGTAATAACCTGCTGCAACTGTTCTTTGGTTGGGAGGCGGTTGGTGTGGTGTCTTACTTATTAATCGGCTTTTATTTTGAACGTCAAACTGCCGTGTTTGCCAATATGAAGGCATTTTTAGTTAATCGCGTGGGTGATTTTGGTTTCATCTTAGGTATTGGTTTAATTTTGGCTTATACCGGCTCAATGAACTATGACGCCATCTTTGCGCAAAACACTGCACTTGCTGCGCAAACCCTACCTGGTACGAGCTGGAATTTAATGACAGTAATTTGTATTTGCTTGTTCATTGGCGCGATGGGTAAGTCTGCACAATTTCCCTTGCATGTTTGGCTACCAGACTCGATGGA
>CAILUH010000086.1 GCA_903837335.1 uncultured beta proteobacterium
TCAACTTGGGTGTGTTTATCGCCTTCTCAATTTCTGCAATCATTTTGTCGACGATAGGCTTTGGCGTTCCCTTAGGAGCAAATATGGCATACCAAGTTGATACTTCATAATTAGGCAAACCCGCCTCAACAAAAGTTGGAACATTCGGAATTGCTGCCGAGCGCTTAGGCGAGGCAACTGCAATTGCAAATAACTTACCGCCATTAATTTGCTGGGCCGATGTACCTAAGCCATCAAACTCAAGATCAACCTGCCCTGCCAATAAATCATTCATGGCAGGGCCCGCACCCCGGTAAGGTATGTGGGTAATAAAAGTACCCGATTGTATTTTAAATAATTCGCCCGCTAAATGATGCACAGTACCACTACCAGCGCTAGCAAAATTATATTTACCCGGATTTTGTTTTAATAGAGCAATAAATTGCTTCAAATCACGCGCGCTTACTTTTTGCGGATTTACAACTAAGACCTGAGGAGGATTTGCAATTAGCGCTACGGGAATAAAACTTTTCTCAATATCGTAATCGAGATTTTTATACATAGAAGGCGCAATGGTGTGATGAGAAGCGCCAATAAACCAGTTATACCCGTCAGGAGCTGCTTTAGCAGCAACTGAGGCGCCAACAGTGCCGCCTGCACCACCCCGATTATCAATTAATACTTGGACGCCTAATTGCTCGCCCAACTGCGCAGCCAAAGGACGCGCAAACGCATCGGTACCGCCGCCAGCAGGAAAGGGGTTTAATAAGGTAATCGGTTTGGTCGGCCAAGCTTGCGCTGAAACAACACCAGTAAATGCCATTAAAGTTAAGATAAAAACGCAGCGCAATTTTTGCGCCAGCCGGTATAAAGTCTTGGATTTAATCCTCATGCTGCCGTCTCCTTGATTGATTTCATTATTATTTTAAGCTAAGAGGCCATTAAGCGACTGATCAAACGCGAGTACATGACCTCACCATTGACAAAGCGTTCATGGTTCTCTTCTACGCTACCTAAATCATATAGATAATTAACCATAATGCCGGCGGATTGGCGTAAACCCTTACGCGATAAGTCACCGGCCCAATTAATTTGATGCAACTTGGCGCCGTTTCCTAAGTGAAATTTAGCCACTGGATTGCCATTGCGTCCGGTTGAGGCATGGGCCAGATAGAGTGCAGTCAAGCAGAGCAAGGCGCTTTTTTCCTTTGCTGAAGCAATATCAGGATGCCAACCCCCGCTCAAACGCTCTGGCCAAGAATGGCCAGCTAAATTGAGAATCGCTAAGGCCTCATCACGAGCCGCTCGAAGTGCTGGCTTAATTTGCTCCATCGGCATTTGGTCAGCTAAATTGGCTCCCGCTGCAATCCAATCTACGAGGCCAGGAATAGGCGATAAAGTAATAAAAGTTTTCAGCGAAGGAAATTCGGCATGCAATTGTTCAGCAACCCGTTTAATCAAAAAATTACCCATCGATACACCACGCAAACCTGGTTCGCAGTTACTAATAGAGTAAAAAGCGGCAACTTTATATTCTTTTGGCTGACTAACTGCCTCAGCCTTCTTGTCAACTAAGGGTGCAATGGCCGTAGGAATTTCAGGAAGTAAACCTACCTCAACAAAGATTAAAGGCTCATCGGGCAATTGGGGATGAAAGAAGGCAAAACAGCGGCGATCAGGCTGCAAACGTCGCCGCAAATCATCCCAGCCATCAATTGCATGTACCGCCTCATGCTTAATAATTTTTTCGAGTACTTCGGCCGGCGACTTCCAGTCGACTCGGTGCATCTTTAAAAATCCTGGATTAAACCAAGATGAAAGCAGATGCCGCATATCGAAGTCAACGGTCGCTAATTCTGGTTTTTTATCGAGTAACTGTAATAAATCCCGGCGCATTTCTACTACAGCTGCAGTTCCTGAGCGGGCCCGATTAAGGCGGCGCAATAATTCTTGACGTGGCGATTCAGTAATGCGCTGTAAACGCACATAATTACGGGTATTGGGATCTGCCGCAAAACTTTGTGCCGCTTTTAATACTTTTTCAGCATCAGGGCTAAATTTTTCTGCTAAGGCAGTGAAAAATTTAATATGTTGATCTTTATCTAATTTACGGTAATTATGAATAAGCTCATCAGCCATGCTGACCGCATTGGATTCGCCACGTTCGGAAATAAGTCGGTTGACCGCACCAATGGCGCGCGCCAAATACCGTGACTTAGTCAGTTTTTCGAGCATGACACTTCCTTCAAGGATTACTATTTTTTTGTCTTAGTAGCAAATATAACCCGAAGGCAATCATTGGCAAAGAAAGCCACTGACCCATCGACAGTCCAAGGCCTAGCAAGCCTAAAAAAGCATCGGGTTCGCGCGCAAATTCAGCGAGGAAGCGAAAAATGCCATAGCCCACTAGAAAGAAACCAGATACCTGTCCAAGCCTACGAGGCTGCCTTGCATAGAGCCAAAGCGCAATGCCCAATAAAATGCCTTCCCCACCCAATTGATAAAGTTGCGAAGGATGACGTGGCAAATTATCGACATAGGGAAAGACCATCGCCCAAGGGACAGTAGTTGGGCGACCCCATAGTTCACCGTTAATAAAATTACCTAGGCGACCAAAAGCGAGGCCAAAGGGTACTAGCGGTGCAACCAAATCGCTCACCATCAAAAAAGTGGTTTTGCGTTTGCGGGCAAACCAGTACAAGGCCACAAATACGCCCAGTAAGCCCCCATGAAATGACATGCCACCTTCCCACACTTTAAAAGTATTGAGTGGGTGGGATAAATAAAACGCGGGCATATAAAAACAAACATAACCTAAGCGGCCGCCAAGAATAACGCCTAATACCCCGGCAAATAAGAGATCTTCTAGGTCTTTATTCGTCCAGCCTAGCACTTTAAATTGCGCCATGCGAATACGGATCCGACCAAGCAAAATAAATTGGGCGAATGCCATTAAGTACGTTAAGCCATACCAGTGAATCCCAAAAGAGCCAAGATGAATAGCGACAGGATCAAAATTAGGGTGTATTAGCACAGTCGGTGCTCAGCTTTTAGTTTGGTCAAAATTATGTAGCTCAAGACCTAAGTCTCGATAGGTTTTGAAGCGATTACGTCCGGCTAAGCGCTCTGCTTCATTAGTCGTCACCACCTCAACAATCCGCGGGAAGCGCTCAACCAAGGCAGCGACGTCATTCGGCATCTGCTGGCCTAAGTGAATCAAAATATCCGCATGCGGTATTGCTTTCAGGCTATTCGTTGAGCAATCTTCAGTTAATACAATCGGGGTTTCGGCAGCCGACTCATGGTCGATAAAACAATGGGGTAAAAAATCGGTTTTACTAAAGGTCCAGAGTAGATCATTCAGTTGCTTTAGATCAGTTTTGTTGGCCACGATCACAATCGGTCGCACGGCCTGCCCCTCTAGCGTAGCGCTCCAAATTTTGCGCGTGAGACGACAAACATAATCTAGTTTATCGCCCACATTGCTATGAAAATCAATTCTTGCCATACCTCAATGCGCTTAACGTGTTCCGTAGGTCATTAAATAATTAAATAACAAAGGTACAGGGCGACCAGTAGAGCCCTTCATAGCACCACTTTTCCATGCTGTACCGGCAATGTCTAAATGCGCCCAACAATATTTCTCGGTGAAGCGCTTTAAGAAACATGCAGCTGTCACACTGCCTGCGGGGCGCCCACCAATATTCGCCACATCCGCAAAATTTGATTTCAATTGCTCTTGATATGCAGCATCTAAAGGCAAACGCCAAACGGTATCTAATGCTGCTTTACCAGACTCACTTAATTCTTTAACTAAATTTTCATCATCAGAAAATAAACCGCTATGCACACTACCTAAAGCAATAATACAAGCGCCAGTTAAGGTGGCTACGTCAATAACGGCGCGGGGCTTAAAGCGTTCTACATAAGTTAAAGCATCACATAAAATTAAACGGCCTTCAGCATCTGTATTTAAGATCTCGATGGTTTGGCCCGACATACTTTTGACAATGTCACCTGGCCGAGTTGCTTTACCGGAGGGCATATTTTCACAAGTCGGAATGACAGCAATGACATTTTGTTTTAATTTAAGCAGTGCTGCCGCATAAATTGTGCCCATGACCGAAGCTGCACCGCACATGTCGTACTTCATCTCGTCCATCGCGTCTCCGGGTTTTAGGGAAATTCCACCCGTATCAAAAGTAATTCCCTTGCCCACTAACACCGTTGGTGCTGCAGTTGCTTTACCACCGGAGTGGCGCATGATAATGAATTGGGGCGGTAACTCAGAGCCTTGCGTAACTGCAAGAAAAGAGCCCATTCCCAACGCTTCCATTTGCTTACGACCCAGCACCTCTACTTTCAAAGTGGTCTTTTTGGCTAAAGCTTGTGCGGTTTGCGCTAAATAAGTAGGCGTGCAAACGTTGGGCGGCAAATTGCCTAAGTCTTTCGCCAAATTCATCCCCTCAACCAAAGCTGTACCCTCGGTAACAGCCAACTTCAATACGCTAGCTTCTTTGGCTCCGCCAACAAAAATCAAGGACTTCAATGGATCAGGGGTATCTTTAACCTTAAAGCGCATCGCCGGTTGGCGGACGCCAAAGCGATAGACCTGATCCCCAGCCAATTGCATCGTCAAACGGGCTAATTCTCCGAGCCGTTGCGGATTGGGTTTTTCCATAAAGCTAGCCATCAGCCACAGGGCGGTTTCAATTGCTCCCCCACTCAAGGTTTTAATTGCGGCACGCGCTAATTTGGCATACGCCAGAATCTCCCCACCCGTTTTTTGCTGCGTTTCACCCAAACCTACCAATAAAACCCGTTTTAGCTTAACGCCCTGCGCCAACCAACTGGGGTCAGATCTCAACAGGGTTACTGCGGCCTCTTTAGCCGCCAAATCACCACCATTAGCGGCTCGTAAAATCGCCCCGCCCAAAAAGGCATCAAGCGCCGCTAATGGTCCTGCCGCACCTAAATTTAGGGTCTGCCGGGCTTTTTTAGGGCCCCCTTGGCCAGCAGTCTTGCCTTGCAAATCAGCTAGATCTGCTTTGGAATAAGCCATCACCAAGCAATCGCTCTCCTGCTTAACCAGGAGCGCAAAAGCAGATTTCAGGTTTTTCGTCGCCGTAAAGTCGGCCTGGGCAAATAGTTTCGTGCTAAATTGGATTGTCATGATGTAGTGGAATAAATGAGGTTTTATCATTATCCTCCGACACGCAATCCGAACCGTGAAACAAACCATTTAGGTCGAAAGATTTTCTCAGGCATGATATTTCAACGCTCTCTCAGACGCGAGCTCAGTTTTACTACAGGCGGTGTTTTTCTGGTCCTCGTTACGATCATGATTACGACCTTGGTTATTCGTATTCTTGGCTTTGCCGCGAATGGCAAAGTAAACCCCGAAGATGCTCTGGTATTAATTGCCTTAGCTACCCTCGGTTACACCGCAGTTTTACTTACCGTCTCCTTATTTGTAGCAGTACTCATGGTATTAGTGCGCTGGTATAAAGATTCGGAAATGATTGTTTGGTTTTCTAGCGGTTTAAGCATCATGAGCTTAATTAGGCCCATACTCACCTTTGCCCTACCCCTAATCGTGATCATTGGCGCACTAGCAATTTTTGTCTGGCCTTGGGCTAATCGGGAATCCACTGTAATTAGTCAGCGCTTTCAACAACGCGATGACGTCTCCATGGTGACTGCCGGTCAATTTCGTGAATCAGCTAAAGCTGAACGGGTTTTTTTCATCGAGCAAATTGATGTCGATAAAAATATTATTAAAAATATCTTCGTTGCCGATACCCGTAATCAGCGCCTCAGTATTGCAGTTGCCGCTTCCGGCTATCTTGAGAACTCAGTCAATGGGGAAAAAACTGTTGTACTGCAAAATGGGCGCCGCTATGATGGCCAGCCAACTCAGCCCAATTTTCGCATTCTCGAATTCGAGGAGTACCGCACGAAAATAAGAAGTAAAGATGTCAAAGTACCCCCACCACGGGATCGAGAAAAAGACCTATTTGAATTACTTGCCACTCCTACTAATCAAAATAAAGGGGAGATCTTATGGCGCCTCGGCTTGCCATTGATGGCTTTAGGATTAGTGTTAATTGCCATACCACTAGCCTATGTAAATCCGCGCTTAGGCAATTACACTGCACTGTTTTACGCAGTATTAATTTATTTAATTTATAGCAATTTACTAAACTTAGCGCAAAATTTTGTCTCCCAAGGGAAGCTGAATTTTTTCATCGCCATTTGGCCGATTCATTTATTTGCCCTAGCGATAGCATTCATCCTCATTCGTAATCGCGTTAATCCTTCCATTGCGTGGTGGCGTAGACAAATACCTGCGCTCTTTGGCCGCAAATGAAATTACTTTTTCCTTATATTTACGAGCGTTACTTTGCCAAGCAAATCTATATTGCTTTTGGCTTTATTTTGTTTGCGCTAGTCGCCCTATTTTTATTTTTTGATGTCTTGGGTGAGCTTAGTTCAGTTAATGCGAAGTACACGCTTCCCCTGGCCTTACTACACATACTCTTAAAGGCGCCCAATCGGATGATTGAAATCATTCCGATTGCTGGTTTGATTGGTAGTATTTATGTATTTGCGATGATGGCCAGTCAGTCTGAATTCACCATTTTTCGCATGGCAGGCTTAGATGTAAAACGGGGTCTCATTACCTTAGCCAAAATTTCCTTACCTTTGGTTATTTTTACTCTGGTCGTAAGCGAATGGCTTGGGCCCTACAGCGAATCAATCTCTGATCAAATCCGCTCTCGTGCACTAGGGGCTAATTTTGAATCGCAGTTTCGCTCTGGGGTATGGGTGAAAGATCGCCTACGTGACGAAGACGGCTCTGGCCCAGTCCGGCCTGGTATCCGTTATGTAAACGTGGGAGAAATTAAAAACGATAACGAAATTCGGAATATTCGCATGTACGAGTTTGATGTGAACTATCACCTTTTATCCATTCGCAATGCGATCTCGGGACGCTTTGACAGCGCTGGTATTTGGGATTTAAATCAAGTCACAGAAACTCGCTTCAAAGAAGCTAAAAATAAAGATCCGCTAGATGCTGTTTATTCAGCCACGACCAAAACCTATCCGAGCTTAAAGCTCATGTCTGAAGTCACTCCCCAGATATTAGAGGTGCTATTACTAAACCCAGAGAAAATGTCAATCCAAAGCTTGGGGCGCTTTATTACCCACCTTAATGAAAATCGACAAGATGCTCAACGCCACTCAATTGCATTTTGGAAAAAAATAGTTTATCCCTTCATTATTTTTGTCATGCTCACTTTAGCGCTGCCCTTTGCATATTTACGGGTGCGCTCGGGTAGCGTCGGTATTAAAGTATTTGGCGGCATCATGCTCGGCATGAGTTTTCAACTTTTTAATTCGCTGTTTTCCAATGTGGGTTTATTAGGCTCATGGCCCGCCATCCTAACGGCAGCCATCCCGCCGCTACTTTACTTTGGCCTGGCTCTTTTTGCCCTGCAGCGGGTATCTCGTTCATAGCGTCCTTTTATTACCCCATTTCATTTAGAATGAATGTTTAAGACTATAAGTTGTATATAGGCTAAGGGTTAGGTAGGACAGACGATGAACTTGCATCAATTTCGCTTTGTACGTGAGGCAGTTAGGCAAAACTTTAACCTAACTACGGCTGCCAAAGTACTCTTTACTTCACAACCAGGCGTATCCAAAGCGATCATTGAACTCGAAGATGAGTTGGGGGTAGAAATTTTTCGTCGTCACGGTAAGCGGATACGGTCTTTAACCGAACCCGGTAAACGCATTCTTGCCTCAATCGAACATATTCTTGATGAAGTAGAAACACTTAAACGTGTTGGCCAAGATTTTGCTAGTCAAGACCAAGGTAATTTTGTCATTGCAACTACGCATACTCAAGCGCGCTATGCCTTACCCAAAGTATTAAGCGAATTTACGAAACGTTTTCCGAAGGTACGCGTCAGCTTGCAGCAAGGTAATCCCAGCCAAATTGCTGAGATGCTGATTCATGATCGCGCCGACATTGCCATTGCGACCGAGGGTATTGCCAATACGCCTGGCATCTTAGCGCTGCCAGGATTTCAATGGCAACATGTCTTAATCGTGCCGCTTAGTCATCCACTGTTAAATGTCGCTGTAATTACGCTCGATGATTTATGCAAATATCCCTTAATTACTTATGACAAAGCATTTTCTGGGCGCGCCAAAATCGATGCGGCTTTTGCCTCGCGGAATTTACAACCCGATATTATTTTAGAAGCCATTGATGCTGATGTCATTAAGACGTATGTAGAAACAGGCATGGGTATTGGTATTATGGCGGGCGTAGCGTATGACCCTGAGCGCGATCGCAATTTAAAAGCCCTTGCGGTTGGCCATCTCTTTGGGAATAACGTGACGCATTTAGGCGTTAAGCAAGGTGCTTATTTACGCTCATTTATCTACACTTTCATTGAGCTATTTTCGCCAACGCTCACGAAAAAGATTGTTGAACAAGCCATGTCAAATAGCGCTGAAAATTATCAAATTTAA
>CAILUH010000087.1 GCA_903837335.1 uncultured beta proteobacterium
AGATTGTGCAGCCCATTTTGAATGTGAAACCGTGGCTGTATATCCGGGCGGCGATCACCTCATTATTCTGGCCGAAATTCATGATCTTGCGCATGACCTAACTAAGGCTCCACTGCTGTTTCATCGCAGCCAACTATCGGGCCTCAAGAACACTAACAAGTAGTAAAAAGATTTTTTAATAAAAAGGATTGATATTTCATGATGCGACTCTGGGGTAGAAAAAGCTCAATCAATGTTCAAAAAGTATTATGGTGTTTAACTGAACTTCAACGACAAGAGCAGCGTGACTTTGAGCGTATTGATGCAGGCTTACATTTTGGCATTAATACCACTCCTGACTATCTCAAGCTAAATCCCAATGGTTTAGTACCAACCTTACAAGATGGCCAACTAACGCTATGGGAATCGAATTCAATTTTGCGCTACTTAGCTCGTACTTACGATGCGGCTGGAACTTTTTTCCCCAGCGACAATATTAGTCAAGCTAACTCGGATAAATGGCTGGATTGGCAAATGTCGACCCTCTGGCCCGCTTTACGTCTACCGTTTCTGGGGCTGACGCGTGTGCCAGAAGCGGAGCGTAACTATGCCGCCATTAGTAAAGGCTTTGCCGATACCCATCAATTTCTTGGCATGCTTAACACTTGCTTACAACAACACGCCTTTTGCTCGGGTGAGCGCTTTAATTTAGGCGATATTCCTTTGGCTTTGTGCGTTAATCGCTGGATTTTATTGGCGGAAACTTTTCCAGAACAATTATCGACACGCCCCCATTATGAGCACTTAGAAAAGTGGTTTAAGCGCATTCAAACCGAAACTCAATTTGCCACCATTGCTGAAACGCAATTAGTGGCGAGTAAGCCGTAAATTTAAGCCTTACTTGGTTTAAATTTATTCGCGTGATGATCGGCGCCAATAAAAAGATACATAGCTGGCACGACAAATAAAGTAAACAAGGTGCCAATCGATAGGCCAGTGAAAATCACAATTCCCATCGATTGTCTACCTGCTGCCCCAGCCCCAGAAGCTATTACCAAAGGCACTACACCCAAAACCATCGCTGCTGTGGTCATTAAAATAGGACGCAAACGCACGCTACTTGCTTCGATGATGGCTTCTAATTTATTACGGCCCGCCATCTGTAACTCATTCGCAAATTGCACAATTAAAATACCATGCTTACTAATTAAGCCCATTAAAGTCACTAAACCCACTTGGGTATAAACATTGACAGTGGTGAAGCCAAGATTAATAAAAATTAAGGCGCCGAATAAAGCGAGTGGCACTGAAACTAAAATCACTAAGGGATCGCGAAAGCTTTCAAACTGAGCCGCAAGCACCAAAAATACAATCAAGATTGCAAAGAACATCGTCACCAAAAACCCACCTGACTCCGCAATAAATTGCCGTGATGGGCCTGCATAGTCAATGTTATAGCCAGTAGGGCCAGCTTCTTTGATGGCATTTTGTAAAAAGCTTAATACTTCGGCTTGTGAAACGAATGGAGTACTCACGCCCGAAATCGTGGCTGAATTCAATTGTTGAAAATGGTTAATAGACTGCGGAACAACGCGCTGCCGAATCGATGCGATTGTGCGGGCCTGAATCATACTGCCGTTGGGGGTGCGAATATAGTAATCTAAGATTTGATCTGGGTTTAAGCGATCAACTTGTTTCACTTGCGGAATAACCCGATAAGATCTGCCAGCGACAGAAAAATAATTCACATATCCACCACCTAATGCGGCTGAAAGTGCGCTGCCAACATCCTTTTGCGTCATCCCCAAAGCCGCAACTTTTTCTCGGTCTATCTCGAGCACATCTTGCGGCTTATCAATTTTTAAATCGGTATCAACAAAGAAAAACATCCCGCTCTTGCGTGCCTTGTCGAGAACGGCTTGCGATACTTCATTTAAATTATCGTAGGACTCCGTCGTATTAATGACCACTTGTACTGGCAGTCCCTGGGCGCCCGGTAGAGCTGGAAACTGAAACACGGCCACGCGAGCACCAGCAATGCTATTCCACTTTTTTTGCATATCTTGCTGAAATGCACTAGCGCTGCGACTGCGTTTGGCCCAATCTTTTAACAGTACGCCGCCAAAGCTAGAGGTTGGGCTCGTAATTTGAAACATTTGTTCGTATTCCGGTTCAGCACTAGCAATTTGATACAGTTGATTTGCATAGATCTGCATTTGATCCACCGTTGAATTGGGTGGGCCCGCTGCTTGCATTAAGACTATGCCCTGATCTTCTGTGGGCGCTAATTCTGACCAAGCTGTAGCATATAAATAGGCTACACCAAGCAATAAAAATGCGCCCATCACAATGACCACTTGCCAGGTGGTCAATAAATTGCGTAGTAGTGCTTGATAACGGTGATGAACACGATCAAATATTGCGTCTATCTTTTGCACAAATGGTGAAGCTTCTTGTTGTTCGGTAAAAATTTGTGCGCACATCATCGGCGAAAGCGTTAAGGCAACCACGCCCGAAACAGCCACTGCTCCGGCTAAAGTAAAAGCAAATTCAGTAAACAGCGCCCCGGTTAGGCCGCCTTGAAAGCCAATTGGTATATATACCGCAATTAACACAATGGTCATGGCTAAAATGGGATTACCCAATTCTCTGGCGGCAATCAGCGCAGCCTCAAGTGGCGATTTGCCTTCTTTCATATGCCGATCGACGTTTTCGACCACGATAATAGCGTCATCAACCACGAGGCCTATCGCCAAAACCAAGGCTAAGAGCGTTAATAAATTAATCGAATAGCCCAATACTTGCATCATAAAAAAGGCGCCGATTAACGATAATGGCATGGCAATAAGCGGCACTAATACGGCCCGAAAGCTGCCTAAAAATAAATAAATGACTGCGGTGACGATGACCAATGCCTCTAATAAAGTTTTGATGACTTCATCAATTGAGGTATTAATAAAGGCAGTAGAGTCATAGACAATTTTGCCGGTCAGGCCAGTGGGTAATTGCTTTTGAATGGGCGGAAACGCCTCTTTAATGCGTGCTGCCACATCTAGCAAATTGGCTTCTGGAGCTACTTTGATACCAATAAAAACGGATTTTTTGCCGCTAAACGCAACATTCGTGTTGTAGTCTTCTGAGCCCAAGCTAACATTGGCAACTTGATCTAAATAAACTAGGTCTGCGCCATTGCGTTTGATGATGAGCTTACGAAATTCCGCTAAATTATGTAAATCGGTACCGGCAACTAAGTCAACCGCAACCATCGAGCCTTTTGTGCTGCCAACG
>CAILUH010000088.1 GCA_903837335.1 uncultured beta proteobacterium
ACCCCCACCATGTCAAGGTGGTGCTCTAACCAGCTGAGCTACGAGCCTATATCAGTCAGGAGTTTATCACCGCCGCTGCACCTCTAGCACTCCGGTCACATCTTCGAGGCTGTTTTGCACTAAACGCAGTGCTGCGGTGTTACTTATTTCAATCGTAAAGACGATTTGAACTTGCCCGCGTTTAGCTGACTTACGTAAATCAATGACATGCACACCTTGGCGGGTAATAATTTCAAATAACTCGCGTAATAAATCGGGTCGATCTAAAGCAAGTACCGTCAGGTCGGCTGGATAAAGACGCTCTTGCTTGCCTGATTTAGTCAGCTTATTAGGTTTGCCTGCTTTACCTGAAAGATCTAGCGGATGGTGTGTAGATCCTGTCGATGCATTCCAGGCAGTTTGTATGACCCGTTCGGGCGCGCGCTCTAAAAGCTTCAAAAAGGTTTTGCATGAGCGACGATGAATCGACACTCCACGACCTAGGGTTACAAACCCAACGATTGCATCGGGTGGCACTGGTCGACAGCAGCGCGCAAGCTGGGTTAATAAAGAATCAATGCCAACTACCAGGACATCACTATGGCTCGCCCCCTGACGAGCGCCAGGATGTAAAACAATCGACTCCGGTGGTTTGACAGTTTTTGTTTCTGTAGGCGGTTTATTTGGTGGGGCTAAAGATTCGTCATCCAGCGCGTTAAACCAAGCCCGCACTTTCGAGCGTGCGCGGTGCGACTGCAAATAAGTGCGATCGGGGCTAATCCAATCGCGCGATGGTCCACCCTGTTTTACCGCAATGATGTCTACTGTTTGCCCATTAGCCAATTCCGTATCTAATGGCACCATGGCGCCATCCACATGCGCTCCGCGGCAACGATGGCCTAGGTCAGTATGCACAGCATAAGCAAAATCAATTGGTGTTGAGCCCTTTTCAAGGGCAATGACTTTGCCAAGCGGCGTTAAAACGTAAATGTGTCCGTCTATTTCATGATGCTTTAAATGCTCCCAAGCATCATCCTTCCAAGCAATTAACTGCCGAGCCCAGGCAATTTGCTGTTCATAAGCACTGGCTGCGCTCAGTGTGCCCTGCTGTAAACCTTCTTTGTAACGCCAATGCGCAGCTAAGCCAAACTCTGCTTGCTGGTGCATGCCTTGTGTACGAATTTGAATTTCAAATGGGATGCCTGCCTCATTCATAACTACTGTATGCAAAGATTGGTAACCATTTAATTTTGGGCGGGCAATATAGTCATCAAACTCGCGTGGGATAGGTTGCCAAAGCTGGTGGACGAAACCTAAGACCCCATAGCATTCCTGAATATCGTTGACCACCACCCGAAATGCCCGTACGTCATATAAATTAGCGAACGCCAAAGACTTACCTTGCATTTTTTTCCAAATACTATAAATATGTTTTGGGCGTCCCTGAACCTCGCAAATAATTTTTTCATTCGCCAGCTCGGTCTGTAATTGGGTAATTACCTTTTTAATCAAACTTTCACGTGCCGTTCTCTTGGCATCCAGCATCTTGGCAATGTTGCGATAGTCCATTGGCGAAACTAAGCGAAATGCAAGATCTTCCATTTCCCATTTCATTTGCCAAATACCTAAACGATTGGCCAAACTTGCATCAATTTCTAGAATCGTTTTGGCCCAGGGGCTAGGCATCGAAATGGCCTCGCGGGTAATCCACCGTAAACTTTGTAGGCGTGAAGCTAAGTAAATCAGCACCACTCGTAAGTCATTACCAAAAGCCAAAAGCATTTTGCGCAACAGCTCTTCTTGTCCGGCAACACTCGCTACCCCATTTTTCCCCAGCAGTTTTGCTTGCGCTTGGCGTAAGCCCCGAAAGCCGAGCAATAGATGGGCTGCATCGGCGCCAATTAACTTAACTAAGGCTTCTTTGTTTTGCGTATAGTGCATGTGGCTAGCGGCAGTAAGACTACTAGCATCCAGGCCAAGAGCTTGCAGAATGGCATGCACGCCATTTGCATGCTCCGCGGCATCTTCTCCATACCATGGGTCAAGCAGGAGATCATGAGTCAGTTTTGCGGTAGGCATCACTAAATGATCAAGGGGTTTTATAGATACGGTACAACTAATTAAAAAATGCTTTGGCCAGACTAATTTGTGCGGGCTTAATAAATGCAGGGGCATGCCCAACTAAAGGAATTTCAATGCTACGTGCATGTGCATTACGGCGGCACATTTCTGTGACGGTTGCTTGCGAGAGTAAGTCTGATTCTGCCCCGCGCACAATCAGAATTGGTACCTGAATCTGCTCAAAGCTATGCCATAACGCCATCTCACCAGCTGCGGCAGTAATTGCATTGACGGCCGCAAAAGGTACCGCAATGGCGGGGTCGTAATGGACATTCCATCCCCCTTCATGCTCAACTAAATGTGGGCCGTTATATTCATCCCATTCTGCATCGGAATGCTCCCCAAATGGCGTGCAAAGCAAATTTAACTGCGCTAAAGCATCAGCCCGGTTGGTAAAACGTAATGGCTTACCAACATAAGAACCCAAGCGTTTTAATGCCGCTGGCTCAATTCGGGGTCCAACATCATTGAGTAATAATTTACGAATGGGGGAATCGGCCATACCCGCATATACCATGCCAATCATTCCGCCCATCGAGGTACCAAACCAATCTACCTTGGCAACTCCCAAATGGGCCACTAACGTGACCATATCGCTTACATATTGCGGTATTCCATAGAGCATTGGATTACTTAACCAATCAGACTCACCCCGCCCTACTACATCGGGGCAAACTACATAATATTCAGAACTCATTGCCAACGCTAATTGCTTAAAGTCGCTACCCCGCCGAGTTAGGCCATGTACACAAATTAATACCTTCGGGTTGAGGGGGTTGCCCCACGCGTGATATGCCATGCGGTGCAAGCCACCTGAGTGCGCACATTCGATATAAAAGGTGTCACCGTTTTGTGTATCAAGCGCCGCCTTTGTTTTTGTAGATTGCTTGCTTTGCAGATCAAGGTTAGCACTCTGCTCAGCCTCAGTCTCATGCATTTCTTCGGGCTGTAAAGTCACATGATCAATGCCATGTTTATTTAACAACATCGTATTAATGCGCGCCATTACTGCAGGCCAGTCAGCAATGCGCTCGACTTCAATATGGCCAATGAGTGCAGGAAAACTAGGGGCCATTTCCCAGACATGCAAATCATGTACTGATAGCACACCCGGCATTGTCCGCAAATCTCGCCCTACCTCTAAATAATCAATATGTAGAGGCACGCCTTCCATTAAGAAATGATAAGACTCGCGCAAAATTCCGTAAGTTGATTTTAGAATTAATAAGGAAACCAGAATTGACAGCCAGGAGTCCGCCTGCATCCACCCAGTAAATTGAATAATGACACCGGATAACAAGGCCGCTACAGAACCGAGTAAATCGCCCATCACATGCACTAAAGCAGCACGCGTATTGACGCTTTTACGATCCCGCGATAAAACCCAAGCAACGACGATATTCATCACTAAGCCAATCGCAGCAACTACAGAGACCACAATGCCGTCGACTTGATGCGGTGTAAATAAGCGTGAGATTGCTTCAATTACAATCCACACCACCAAAGCCAGCATCGC
>CAILUH010000089.1 GCA_903837335.1 uncultured beta proteobacterium
AATCTTACTTACGCCAACAAATGCCGATCTGGAAAAAATCCCATCCTGGGGTGGAGAATATGAATATTGCGGTGATGGGCTGTATTGTTAATGGCCCCGGAGAAAGTAAGCATGCCAATATCGGTATTTCTTTGCCCGGCACGGGAGAAACTCCTGCCGCACCCGTATTTGTTGACGGCGTTAAAGTAAAAACCTTGCGTGGTCCCAGTATTGCCGAAGAGTTTCAGGTGATCGTGAATGACTATGTGCAGTCGCACTATGGTTAAGCAACAGTATGAGCAGACAAGATGAGTGAGCAAAAAATTCAAAAACTGGCGGGCGTGCGAGGCATGAATGATGTGCTGCCTGCAGATGCAAAGCAGTGGTTGTACTTGGAAAAAATCTTGCACGATTTAACCCGCGCTTACGGCTATGAGTTTATTAAAACCCCGATTGTTGAGGCAACCGAGGTTTTTCAGCGTGGCATTGGGGTGGTCACTGATATTGTTGAGAAGGAAATGTATTCGTTTGAAGATCGCCTGAATGGTGAGCAGCTCACTTTGCGACCCGAGGGTACTGCCGCAGTGGTACGCGCAGTAATTGAACATAATTTACTGTATGACGGCCCTAAACGCCTCTGTTATCTGGGCCCCATGTTTAGACATGAGCGTCCGCAGCGGGGACGTTACCGGCAGTTTCATCAATTTGGCGTTGAAGCCTTAGGTTTTGCGGGCCCCGATATTGATGTCGAGATTATTTTAATGGGGCAACGGCTCTGGGATGAATTGGGTTTACGGGGCGTACACCTGGAAATTAATTCCCTGGGCCAAGCCGCAGAGCGTGCTGCGCATCGCGAGGCTTTAGTTAAGTACTTTACGGCCAATACCGCATCCCTTGATGAAGATTCACAGCGTCGTTTACTCACTAATCCCTTGCGTATTTTGGATTCTAAAAATTCAGCAATACAGGAATTGATTGAGAAGGCGCCACGCTTGCTGGATTTTCTCGGTGCTGAATCATTGCAGCACTTTACGGCTGTCCAGGCCTTATTAAAAGCCCATAATATTCCTTGCAAAATTAATCCGCGTTTGGTACGCGGCTTAGACTATTACAACCTCACCGTATTTGAGTGGGTAACCACCGAACTCGGTGCGCAAGGCACGATTGCTGGAGGCGGACGTTATGATCCGTTGGTTGAGCGAATGGGTGGTAAGGCTGCGCCAGCTTGTGGATGGGCTATGGGTATTGAGCGGGTATTGGAACTCATGGTAATTTCAGGCTCAGTACCCGAAGTGGAATCGGTTTGCGATGTTTATATTTTGCATCAGGGCGGTGAATCATTAACGGCCGCTTTTATTACTGCCGAACGATTACGCAGCGCTGGCATTGATACGATTTTGTTTTGCGCCCCCGATGGTCAAGCGGCCAGTTTTAAATCGCAAATGAAAAAAGCGGATGCGAGTGGCGCGGCTTTTGCAGTCATTATTGGGCCTGATGAATTAGCTCTAAACGAGGCCCAAATTAAAGACTTACGTGGGCAAGGAGGGCAACATGCAGTACCGCTGACCCAGGTATTGGATGCCATCATTGACTCCTTAGTTTCTGCTTCAGAATAAAATATCCTGCCTAATTGCCTGTGCGCTCATTAGTCTGATTAATTGATGTACTTAATTTACGCTTACCTTACGGATTGTTATGCCACTTGACCTAGAAGAACAAGAACACTTAGATAACTTTAAAGACTTTTGGAAAAGGTATGGCAAGTTATTAACTGGTTTATTAACGGCTATTTTGTTGACCTATGCAGCCTATAGTGGCTGGCAATGGTGGAAAAACAACCAAGCCATGGAGGCCTCAAAACTATACGGCACGATGTTGGGTGCAGTAACTAAGGGCGATAAAGAGCAAACGTATCGCGCCGTGGATGATTTGCAAAATCAATTTGGACGCACCACCTATGCGGCAATGTCGAGCTTAATTGGTGCAAAAATTGCTGCTGATGCAGGCGACGGCGCCAAGGCAATGACCTATTTGCGCTGGGCTAGCACTAAAGCAAGCGACTCGGCATATGTAGGGGTAGCAAAAATGCGCTTGGTTGCTCAATTACTCGAGCAGGGTGGCGATGCCGCACTGGCCGAAGCCGACCAATTATTAAAAGAGAAGCCAGTTAGTGGTTTTGAGGCCTTATGGTTAGAGCGCCGTGGCGATTGGTATTTATCACAACAAAAAATAGCTGAGGCGCGGACGAGTTATCAAGCTGCTTGGAAAATGATGCTGCAAGCAAAAGAGTTGCCTGATGAAAGTCGTCGTTTATTAAAGGTAAAGCTGGATGCGGTAGGTGGTGTTTGATGCGTAGTGTTTTATTGGCCTTGGTAGCTTTGCTGGTTTGTTCGCTGTTGGCATGTTCGGGTACTTCGCGCACCCGTAAGCCCAATGCGCTTACTCCAGTAACCAATCAATTTGAGATGGCAGAAATTTGGTCAGCGAATGTCGGTTCATCGGAACCTTATTATTTTGATCCGATTGTCGCTGGTGATGCTGTTTATTCAGCTTCGGCTGGCGGGAGATTGGTAAAGTTAGATTTACTGACTGGTAAAACGATTTGGGAAGTTGACATTGCCGATCGGCTATCGGTAGGCCCGGGTTCAGATGGTAAAACCACCGTGGCAGTTTCGGACAAGGGAATGGTTTATGCCTTTGATGAAACTGGCAAAAATGTGTGGTCCGTTTCAGTTGGTAGTGAAGTACTAACCGAGCCCATAGTGGCCGCTGGGATTGTCGTGATACGAACCCTCGATAATCGTTTTATGGGTTTAGATGTAGTCACGGGTAAGCGACGTTGGTTTTATCAGCGCCAACAGTCGGTGCTCTCCTTACGCGTTGGTTATGGCATGCTCCTCGTGAATAATGAAGTGATTGTGACGGGCTTATCGACCGGCCGTTATGGCATGATTGCGGTGAATAATGGCGCCCTTATTTGGGAAACATCGATTTCTTTCCCCAAAGGCTTTTCAGAAATTGAGCGTTTAAATGATGTTTCTGCCAAACCCAGTTTGGAAGGTGAAAAGTTGTGTGCCGTATCGTATCAAGGCAAGATCGGCTGTAGTGCCGTACGCACAGGTAATTTGATTTGGTCCAAGGATTTTTCGAGCTATACCGGCACCGCTCAAGGGCCCGAACTGGTTTTTTCTAGCAATGAAAAGTCACAAGTTGCTGCCTTTAAGAGCGCAGATGGGACGCTGGTTTGGGAAACTAGCAAACTCAATTGGCGTGATTTAGGTGAGCCTACCGCCATCGGTCGCGTCGTGTTGTTTGGCGACTCTGAGGGCTATTTGCATGCATTATCACAGGCCGATGGCCAGATTGTGGCGCGCATTCGGCATGATACCTCCCCTATTGAATCTGCTCCTGTAGTTGCCGGTGGCTTAGTATTGGTGCAATCTCAAGGCGGCAAATTAGTTGCCTATCAACCTAAATAAGGTTTACTCGATGAAACTCACCCAATGAAACCTGTCATCGCGATTGTTGGTCGTCCTAATGTAGGTAAATCGACTTTATTTAATCGCCTCACTCGCTCACGCGATGCGATTGTTGCGGATTTTTCTGGCCTGACCCGTGATCGACATTATGGCAATGGACGCCTGGGTAGCCGTGGTTTTATTTGTATTGATACCGGAGGCTTTGAGCCTGTTGCTAAAACCGGCATCGTCGCTGAGATGGCCAAGCAAACTAAG